>JAZSQT010000087.1:0-14433 GCA_045538075.1 Mucispirillaceae bacterium | reverse complement strand
ATTATATGCTTTTATCGTAATACATTCATAATTTCCACTTAAACAATCTTTTGAAATACGAGAAAGAATATTACGAATTTGAAAATCAACTTTAATCACAAATTTATCATACGTATTATCTATATTAGAATTATCAGTATCAACTACACTACCTTTAATATTACTAACATCAAGAAATATTAAGCAAAAAACTCCAACTAACAAAAAAAGAAATAGTGAACCAAAAAAAATTAATCGTGCCACTATAACCCCAAGATAATATATAATGCCGTATATCTAACGGCATTATATTTATTTATTTCCAACACTTTTAAGTAACCTAAATAAAGATGAATCTGTTGTAATATAAATTTCTGTCCCATCTTTAATTACTTTTTCATAAGCATCTAAAGACCTATAAAACTCAAAAAATGATGGATCCTTACTATAAGTATCTGCATAAATTTTTATAACTTTAGCATCTGCCTCACCTTTAGTTGTCTCTACTTTTCTATAGGCTTCTGCTAAAATTACCGCACTTTCTTTGTCTGTTCTTGCTTTAATTTTCTGAGCTTCTTCCATACCCTCTGAACGATATTGTTTTGCAATTCTTTGACGCTCCGTTGACATTCTTGCATAAACTGCCTTTTCATTTTCTGTAGGCAAATCTGCTCGTTTAACTCTAATATCATGAATAATTATACCATACTCTTTAGCTTTTTCCTTTGCTTGAGCTTTAACATTTTCCATAATTTCTTTGCGATTTTGGTTAATTACATCAATTAAATCATGTCTTGCAAGCTCAACTCTCATTTCAGAGTAAACAATATCTTCTATACGAGGAAAAGCCCCAACTTCATTTTTCACCGTAAGATAAAATTTTAATGGGTCATCAATATACCATCTACAATAATTGTCTATTACTAAAGTTTTTTTATCTTTAGTCAATATCTCAGATGGAGAAGTATCGTAATCTAAAAGTTTTTTACTAAAAAAAGTAGTATTTTCTATAAATGGTAATTTAAAATGTAATCCTGGTTCACTAACTGTTCTAACGGGTTTTCCTAACCTTGTAACTATAGCTTGCTCTGTAACATCTACAGTAAAACAACATAATATAAAGCTAACTATGATAATAATAAGTAATATAGGTAAAATAACTATTTTCTTCATTTTTTAGGCTCCAATACTTTATCTGTGCCAATAAAAGGATTAAGATTTTTTATATTAGAATCAAAAACTCTAACAGTAGCTTTACCGAGAGTTTTTTCCATTGCTTCAATATACATTCTTTTCTTGGTAATATCAGACGATTTTTTATAAGCAGAAAGAATCTGATCAAAACGAGCTGCATCACCTGTCGCCTGTTCTATTTTTTGAGATTTATATGCTTCTGCTTGTTGAATCATTGTTTCTGCTTGACCCCTTGCTTTTGGTATAATCTCATTTGCGTATGCTTCTGCTTCATTTATAAAACGATTTTTATCTTCTCTTGCACTTGCAACATCTTTAAAGGCATCTACAACTTCAAGAGGAGGAGATACATCTAAAAGTTGAACTGCAACTATCCTAATACCTGCTTTATAATTATCCATCATTTCTTGTAAAATATCTAAAGTTTCTTGTTGGATACGATTTTTCCCAGTAGTAAGAAATTCGTCTATTGCTTCTTTACCTGCAACTTCTCTAATAGCAGATTGAGCTGCATTTTTGATAGTAGATGGAACATTTCTAACATTATATAAATAATCTACAACATCTTTAATTTGATATTGGACTATAAGTTTAACGCTAACAATATTTTCATCACCAGTAAGCATATGTGCCTCATTTTTTACATCTATTGCTGCACCATCTCTTGATGGACGAAAACCTATTTCTATCCTATGGATTTTAGTAACTTCAGCTTTATCAACTGTTTCAATAGGGTAAGGAAAATGAAAATGAGGACCTGGACCTGCTACACTCATAACTTTACCAAATCTTTTTACTACTGCTTGCTCATCTGGTTTTACTATATAAAAACCAGTAATTAACCAAATACCTACAATGATTACAATAACAAACCATATAGGAATATTGAATGCCTCTTTCTTCCTAACGTTTTGATTATTATTATCGCTATTTGTAGGTTTCTTTTTAAACTTCCACGGAAATTCAAATTTTGAATCTCCCCAAGGATTATTTTGACTCATTAAATACTCCCTCTTTAAGAACACTAACTTAATATATAATTTAAAGAATATAATATATTTTCTTTAAAAGTAAAGATGTATAAATTTAAAATTTGTTCCACTCATGATGTATCTTTATAAATAGCTATCAATATTAAGTAAAAAAACTTGTTAAAATAAAAAATTACTGTTAGTATGTAATTAAGTATATTTTAAGCTGGAGCAGTTTATAGAATCTTAAAACAATCTTTAAAATTATAAATTAGCATATAGGAGGATTTTATGGAGACGAGTTCTATTCGTAATGTAGCATTTATTTCACACGGTGGCGCTGGCAAAACGAGTTTAATTGAAGCTATTTTATATAATGCCGGAGGAACACAACGTATTGGTAGTGTTGATGCTGGAACGAGTGTTATGGATTTTGATCCAGTTGAAATTGAAAGAAAATTTTCAACTAATGCTAAAGTTGCATCTGTAGTATGGAATAAAACTTTATTAAACATAGTAGATACTCCTGGATATGCTAATTTTCTTCATGAAACTAAATGTGCTTTATCAGCAGTTGATGGTGCTGTCATTATTGCTTCAGCTATTACTGGAGTTAAAGCAGAAACGAAACGAGTTTGGAATTATGCAGATGAATATGGACTTTCTAAACTTATTTTTATCAATAAAATGGATAAAGAATATGCAGATTTTTATAATGCTTTAGGAGATATAGAAAAATCTTTTAGTATTAATCCATTGCCAATATTTCTTCCTATAGGAAAAGAAGAAAATTTTAAAGGCATAATAGATCTTGTTCGTATGAAAGCTCTTATGTATCCAGCAGAACCTACAGCAATGTATTCTATTGAAGAAATACCATCTGAATTATTGAATGAAGCAGAAAAATATAGAAATAAACTTCTTGAAGCAGTTTCTGAAACTGATGACGCTTTAATTGAAAAATATCTTGAAACTGGTGAACTTACAGAAGATGAGATTAAAAAAGGATTAAAAGAAGGCGTTGTTACTAAAAGATTTGTTCCAGTAATTTGTGGATCTGCAATAAAAAACATCGGTTCAAAATTACTTCTTGAAGCAATTATTGATTATTTACCATCACCTATTCAAAGAGGAGCAACTTTTGCTATAGATAAAAAATCTGGTGAGCCTGTTGATGTTACTGCCTCTGATAAGGAATTTTCTGCATTCATTTTTAAAACATTTATTGACCCTTTTGCAGGAAAACTTACTATCTTTAGAGTATATTCTGGTTCTATAAAAAATGACTCTGAAATATTAAACGTTAACAAAGACGAAAAAGAGAAAATTTCTCAATTATATACACTACAAGGCAAAAATTTCGTTAAAACAGACGAACTTGTAGCTGGTCAAATAGGAATGACTACAAAACTTCGCTATTCTGAAACTTTTGATACACTATCTTCATATATAGACCAAGTAGAATTTCCTACTGTTGAGCTTCAAGACCCAGTTATAGCCTTTTCTATTGCACCAAAAACTAAAGGTGATGAAGATAAAGTTTCATCAGGTCTTAATAGATTAATAGAAGAAGATAAAGGACTTTCTTTAAAAAGAGATGAACAAACTGGAGAACTTTTATTATCTGGTATGGGACAAATGCACATAGAAGTTGTAGTTGATAAGTTAATGAAGAAATTTAATGTGCAAGTAGAATTAAAAACGCCAAAAGTTCCATATATGGAAACTATTAGAGCAACTGCATCTGGACAAGGTAAATATAAAAAACAATCTGGAGGCAAAGGTCAGTATGGAGATGTTTGGCTTGAACTTTCTCCAAAAGAACGTGGAAGTGGCTTTGAATTTGAAGATAAAATAGTTGGAGGAGTTGTTCCAAGAAACTTTATTCCTGCCGTTGAAAAAGGTATTAAAGAAGCAGCATTAGAAGGTATATTAGCTGGATACCCTATGGTTGATTTTAAAGCAACAATTTACGATGGCTCATACCATTCAGTAGATTCATCTGAAATGGCATTTAAAATTGCAGCATCTATGGCGTATAAAAAAATTGCTATTGAAGCTAAGCCTGTTATACTTGAACCAATAATGAATATTGATGTATATTGTCCAGAACAATACGTAGGAGCAGTTATTGGTGATTTAAATTCACGAAGAGGAAGGATTAATAATGTTGAACCTCAAACTACAGGTCAACATATATCTGCAAATGTTCCAATGTCAGAAATCTTAAAATACGCACCAGATTTAAGAAGTATGACTGGTGGACATGGAATGTTTACAATGGAATTTAATCATTACGAAGAGTTACCGACTCATTTAGCTGAAAAACTTATTGCAACAAAGAAAGAAAAAAATCAAAATAATTAGAGATAGATGAGTAACTTAAATTTATACAACTATTACGATAAATCTCTTGCAGATATAAATAGAGAATATCTTAATAGTAGAAAAGTTAGAAAAACTAAAGCAAAAGAAACGAGTAAGGGTAAAAAAGTTTTTTTACTCATGTTGTTGGCTATTGCAATAACTGTTCCAGTTGGTATATTCGTAGGTAAACAGTTATCAGATACTGCTTTAGAAGTTATTCTTCCGAAAGAACCTCCAAAAGCAGATTTACGTTCTACGGAAGAAAAGTTAGGTTACGTTAAAGTGCAAATTTTTGAATTTGCAGATGAAGCAGCACCAATCTCAATTGATGAAGCAAAAGCAAAACAAGCTCAAATTCAACAAAATGAGATTGAAAAAAATAAATCTGATAAAGATGAAAAAGAAGCAACTGAAGCATTAATTGCTGCAAGAAAAGAATATATACCAAAAGTTGAAGAAGAAAAAAAACTAGAAGAAAAACAAGTTGCTAAAGTTGATAAACCAGTAGAAAATAAAAAAGAAAATATAAAGCCACCTACTCCTGCTACTAAAGCTACACCTGTAGAAAAGAAATATTCAATATTATTTGAAGATATTGATAATACTCAGTTTGACACTATTAATAGTTTAGCTTCTGAATATAGAGTTACATCTGAAATTAAAGAATCTATTAAAAACTACAACGTATATTGGCGAGTTTATAGACTTTCACCTGAATCAAAATTAGTTATAGGTGGAAAAAATGTTGAAAAAGTAAGAGATTTTAAAGATAAAGAAGAAGCAATTACTTTTGCAAAAGAACATAATATTCAATCAGTAATTAGATTAGAAGAAGAAAATAATAATATTTATACTGTCAGTTTATGTTGTATTTCTCTTGATTCTGCAAAAAAAATAGCTGAATCAAGTAATATTATGAATAAAACTATTAAAATAATCAGAGAAAAATAAAATTTTAATAATATTTCATAAATCTAACTTCTTGACAATTTAAATATTCTGTTTACAATTGTTAATATATTATGTGGAGGACTCAGATATGACAAAAGCAGACATAGTTGAAAGTATCCATGATAAATTTGGACTTACAAAAAAAGTTATTGCTCAAGTTGTTGATGATGTTTTTGATAGAATCCGTTGTGATATTTTAGACGGAAATAGCGTTAAAATATCTGGATTTGGCAATTTTGATGTAAAAAAACGTGGCAGAAGAATTGGTAGAAATCCAAAAACAGGAGAAGAAAAAGTTATTCCTCCAAGAACTGTAGTCGTTTTTCGCCCTAGTCAAATTTTTAAAGAAGAGGTTAATGAATAAAGAATATTATAAAATTGGCGAAGTTTCTAAGTTACTTGAATTAAACTCATCTACTATTAGATTTTGGGAATCTGAATTTCGCCAATTAAAGCCGTTAAAGACTAATACTAATCAAAGATATTACACTCAAAAGCATATTAATTTTTTAAAAGATATTAAACATATGCTATATAATGAGAAATTGACTATTGAAGGTGTAAAAAAACGTCTAAATACAGATAAAACTAATGTTAACAGTATTAATGAGATAGATAAAAATTATCTTAAACAAGAATTAATAAACATTTTAGAAATTCTTAAATAAAATTTTCCCACCCTCTTTCTTTTGCTCTATTAGTTATTGGGTTTATAATTTTTTCTTTATCGTAATTTCCTATATCTGCTCCAAGTGATAAAACTTTTGAATTATTTCCATGATAATCGCTACCACACGACACTAATAAATCATACTTCTTAGCCATTGATAGATATGTCTCAATTTTTTCATTAGGCGATTTACTAGAAAAAACTTCTATCCCATCAAGACCTAAATCTTTATATTTTTTGAGTGTTTTATCTAACTCTATATCATCTAATTTTAATGTAATAGGATGGGCAAGAATAGATATACCTTGAGATTTTTTAATGACATCAATTGCTCTTTCAATAGAAATTTGAGTTTTTGGAACGGATAAAGCCATACCATCGCCTAAATATTTATTAAATGCTTCTTGCATTGTATAAGCTAAACCTATCTTAACAAAATATTTAGCAATATGTGGTCGTCCTAAAAAGCCATTTTTATTATTTTCTAATATATCTGATAAAGTTATATTTTTCTTTAATAATTTTGAGATTTTTGCTAATAATTTATCGTTTCGTTCTTTTCTATATTCTTTAACCTCGTTAACTAATTCAATCATAGCTTTAGATGACTTATCTATAAATAATCCAACAATATGTAATTGACCTACATTATGATTTACACTTAATTCAATACCAGGAATAAGTTTAAGTTGGTTACTATAAGATAAAAATTCATCTAAACCATCTGTTGTATCATGATCTGTTAACGCTAAATGGGAAATACCATTATCTACTGCAAGTCTTACTAATTGACTTGGAGATAAGCTCCCATCAGATGCCGTTGAATGACAATGAAAATCTATCATAATTTTATCCTTATATATTTAATCCTTAGTAATTTACCATAAATTACTTATTGCAATATTATTTTATCCAGTATATAAACTTTTTATGAAAACAACTGATTTTTTATTATACATAATTTATAAAATTGCAACAAATATTATTGCATTAGGTTTTGCAGCTTTTTTATTCAAACATATTGAAGTGTCTGATTTTAAAGTTTTAATATTTGCTTCTATCGTCCTTACTATTTTAAATATGCTTGTTAAACCTATTTTACTATTTATTTCAATACCTGTAGTATTTTTTACATTAGGTTTAGGCTATTTTCTAATAAATGCAGTTATTTTATTAATTACGTCTTCAGTCGTTGATGGCTACCATATTGATGGATTATGGACTGCTATTGGTGCAAGTTTATTAATTAGTTTCATAAGTCTTATTTTTGACTTATTTGCTCAAAGTAGTATATTAAGAATAAAAAAATACTAAATAAAATTCTCAATTTCTTTATGATTATAGATAATTACGCTATCGTATAATGGCTTTTTAAATGCTATAAAATTAGCCCCACAATTTTTTGCAGCATAGTAATCTGTTGTAGAATCTCCAATAAAAAGTAATTCATTAGTTTCAACATTAAAATAATTGCTTATTTTAATTAACCCCTCTGGAGAAGGTTTTGGCAATGATACATCACCAGATGTAACAAGAAAATTAAAGAATTTATCTATTTTAAAATGCTTTATTAGTAAAGGTAATGATTTTCCTCTATTTGTAAATATTGCAATAGGCAAATTCTTATTTTTTACTATTGTTAAGCCATCTATAAGATTATCTTCTAATGTCATATTAAAGAAAGAATTATTAATTTCATCGTCTCTTGATATACTCAACATTTTTTGATAAAGATTATTATCTCCTTTTGACAATAATTCTAATATATCTTTATCTGCCATAGATAATGCTTTTTGCTTAATATCTTTTTCTGTCCAATCAATAGGAGGTAGATCGCATTTTTTCATCATCCAATCGTAATAAGCAAGAATAGACTGGCTACTTTCTACAATTACACCATCACAATCATATACTACAACTTTAATCATTAAACTAAACCCTTTTACTTACTGAACAACAACTTAGCAAGAATTAATATATTTTACCAGTAAAAATTACACCTTATTTGGCAAGAATTTTGCTATCTTCTTATCAGAAGTATGTTTTTAGGTATATTTTTCCTAAAGGTAGTATTATTTTAACCGATTAACAAAATGATAGGCAAAATTTGCTTATTTTAAGGAGGTCATAAATGGAATCTATGCGTGTAGGTGGTTTAGTTTCTGGTCTTGATACTAACGCTATTATAGATAATTTAATGACTACTGCTAAAGAACCAATTAATAGAATGAATCAAGAAATTGATGTTCTTACATGGGAACAAACTCAATATAATGATTTTATTTCTGCATTAACTGATTTAAAATCTACATTGCTTCCATTAAAAATGGAAAGCACATTTAAAAGCAAAATAGCTGTCTCTACAAATACAAGTGTTGCAGAAGCTATTGCCAGTGTAAACACTCCTCCTGGAACTTATACTCTTAAAGTAGAGCAAACTGCAGTTCCAAGTTATGCCTATAGCTCATATACAACCTACTCTATGGTAAATAGTGGTGCAGGTATAGAAGATTTTGACATAACAAAAAAACTTAAATATAACCAATTAGAGGGAAGTCATACAGTAAAAATAAGTAATCCCAACAACAATACATGGATTGCTACAGATACATTTGTTCCTAATTCATCATCTAATATTACGAAAATGTCGGCTTCATCAATGAGTAATATTATTGATGGCTCTGGAAAACTAACTCAAGATATAAACGAAACTTTAACATTCGTTTTTACTTACAATGGTGAAGCTAAATCTATAGATATAAATTTCAATTATAAAGCTGGAGATTATACTACAACTATTGCTCAAGATTTAGAAAAACAAATTAATGAAGCTATTGATAATAATTTATCAAAAGATGGAAAACAAAGCATTGCTGTAAGAGTAGATAGAGATAATAATTCTGGGTTATTTAATTTTGCTTTTTATGACACTTCAAATAGTTCTGATATTTCTGTTATTGGCTTTAGAGATATAAATTATGATCCAAATAATCCTACTTTAACAGATAATACTACTGCTACACGATTAGCAAAAAATTTAGGATTTTATTACAACCAAGACATTAAGAAAGCTGTTTCAACTAAAGAAATAACAAATACTATTGTATCTAATAATGCAACAAATCTTGCTACTAAGTTAAATAAAAATGGTGGTTCTCTTATAACTGGTGCAACATTTAAAATTGCTACAACTGGTATTGAAGAAGGCTCTTTTAAGATTAACCAAGATTCTACATTAAACAACAGAATTGCTACTAAATCAAATTATACTGGTGCTAATTTTACTGGATTAGCAACTGCAACAGATGAAGAAATTGATGCTTGGATGAAAACATCACTATCTGTTGACCAAAATACAGACCAAAATGGGCAACCATATACGAGAAATTTCTTTGATATTAAACCTAGTTCTGATACTAATGGCTACTTCCATATTAATGGAGTTCAAATTGATATTTATGACTACTCTACCCTAACCCCAGAAAGATTACTCGGGCTTATTAATGGTTCTGGTGCAGGAGTTACTGCGTCTTTTGATTTTGAAAATAGAGTTTTCAAATTAGAAAGTAATGAAACTGGAAGTGGAAAAATTACATTAGGACAAGTTGGAGATACATCAAATATATTAGATGTATTGAAACTATCTGTTCCAACTGGTGGAACTTATAATGCAGGAAAAACTGCCGGTTCTATTGATACGACGTCATCTTTATCAAGTGTTGATTTAGGAATGACTACACCAATCACAAGTGGATTATTTACTATTAATGGTGTATCAATTTATCTTGATACTGCTACTGATACATTAGAAACTGTAATGAAAAAAATTAATTCATCTGGTGCAGGAGTTACTATTACTTACGATAGCTCTACTGATAAATTTTCTCTAATGGGAGAAGGTTTTGATAAAATAAAACTTGGAAGCCCAACTGACTCATCAAATTTTCTTGAAGCTATCAACTTAACTTACAATGCTTACGAAGAAATAGAAATTGGAACAGAGGGTAAAAAATCTATATTTTCCATAAATGGTGTCCAGTATGAAAGAGATTCTAATAATGTTAATGATACTATTCCTGGAATGCAATTAACATTAATGGACGTAGGAACAACTGTAATAAATGTAAAAATTGATACTGACAAAGCAGTAGATGCAATGGCTGAATTTGCTTCTCAATATAACGAACTAATTAATAAATTAAATCCTACAGAACCTAGTAGAGAAGATAGAGAAAAATATGCTTCTGCTTTAACTGATGAACAAAAATCAAGTATGAGTGAAGATGAAATAAAAGAATATCAAAAAAATTATGAAAGAGTTCAATATTATAATTTAGTATCAAAAAGCACTGAGCTTCGCTATTTAAAATTTCATTTAAGAGATTACATTATGAAAGAAATTACGTTACCAAATAATAAATTTGGTAGTTTAAGTGAAATAGGTGTTGAAATAGCTGGTGCTGATATTCAAAATATTGATATTACAAAATTAGGTTTATTGTTTGATGTAACTACTGATAAAGAAGAACTTGCAAAATATATTAAAGAAAACACAGATTTTACTAATATTATTCAAGAAAATGCCGATGATGTATATAAGTTCTTTACTGAAAACTCAGAGGTTAAAATATCTAAAGTTACAGGTAAAGTAATTACAAATACAAATAGCAATGAAGAATATTATACCGTTGCTTATGAAGGTTGGGCAAGACGTTACGATACTTTTTTAGTTAATAGCACTACTACTACATCTGCCTTGTATAAAAAAGCAGGAAAAAATGGTGCTATAGATTCTAAAATTAGTAATTTAAAGGAACGAATAGAAGCTCAAACATTAAGGGCAGAAAATTATCTTGAAAGAATGTGGGCTCAATTTGCAGCTATGGAAGAAAGAGTAGCAAGCATTCAGAGTCAATCAAGTTATCTTGCCCAGTTAAGTGCAAATAGTTCCGGTGGTAATTCATCTCAAGGTTAAGGGGGCATTAAATGCAAATAGCAGCTTATCAGAACTACAAAAAACAAGAAGTTGAAGGGGCAACTAAGGGAAAAATTGTTGTTCTTCTTTTTGAAGGAGCAATTAAATTTCTTAAGATTGCAAACAAAAACATTGATGAAAAAGATATTCAAAGTGCTCATAATAATATCGTAAAGACTGAAAATATTCTTTATGAATTAATGTCAACATTAAATATGGACGCTGGTGAAATATCTGTTAATTTAATGAAATTATACGATTTTATGATATGGCAACTTATTGAGGCAAATAGAGATAAAGATAAAAATAAAATAGATTCTGTTATAGAACTTTTAGAGCCATTAAAAAATGCTTGGAAAGAAATTGTTGAAAAAGAATCTTTAACAATAGTAAAACAGCCTGTTGAAAAGACTGAAGCAAAATCTATTAATTTTGCTGGCTAATGTATTAATTGCTACTTAACCTTTAAGAAAAAAATAAAGGAGGGATATTTACCCTCCTAAACCATTTAGTAGTATTGCACTTTCTGTAACTATTATTTTTGCAATGTCTGTTTTTAACTTTCTACCAGTTTCGCTAATATTTCCATCTTTAAAATATAATTTTGCCTCATTATAATCACTATCAAAACCAATATCATTACGAGATACATCATTGGCAACGATTAAATCAAGATTTTTTTCTTTCAATTTTTTTATTGCATTACTTTGTAGATTTTCTGTTTCTGCTGCAAAACCTACAAATATTTGATTATCCTTTTTACTTTTAGATAACTCCTTTAAAATATCTATATTTTTCGTAAGCTCTATCGTTAGAGTATCGTCTGTTTTTTTTATTTTTTCTTTAGAATAAGATTTTGGTTTGTAGTCTGCAATAGCTGCTGCCATAATTAAAATATCACAATTATTGATGTGTGTTGAAAGAGTATCTAACATATCAGAACAAGTAGATATTTGTATAATATTTTTAACATTACTTTTTAAAGAAGTTTCGCCAGTAATTAATGTTACATTAGCTCCCATATTATATGCTACTTCTGCAATTGCATATCCCATTTTACCACTTGAACGATTAGTTATAAACCTAACTGGGTCAATATACTCTTTTGTAGGGCCAGCTGTAACAATTATATTTACGCCATTAAGTATATCTTTAGGAATATCTTGATACCCATTAGATATATTATTATCTTTTTTTAATAATATATTATTTATTCTTTCAACAATAATTTCAGGATCTGCCATTCGCCCTTTTCCAGTATCACCACAAGCTAATTCGCCTATATCTGGCTCAATAATTGAGACTCCCCAAGACGTAATTTTTTTAATATTTTCCTTAACTGCTATATGTTCTAACATATTACAATTCATTGCTGGAGCAAAAGCTAATGGACACTTTAAAGCCATTAATGTTGATAAAAAACTACTATCTGCTATACCTGAAGCAAATTTTCCAATAGTATTTGCAGTAGCTGGAGCAACTATACATATATCAGCCCAATTAGATAATTCTATATGACTCATAATAAAATTATCTTCATTAAATGGTTGATATACTTTACTTTTAGAAATTGCCTCTAATGTTACATAACCAATAAATTTAGTAGCATTTTCTGTCATCATAAACTTAACATTATGACCTTGCTTCTGCAAAAGTCTTGCAATTATTGGTGTTTTATATGCAGCAATTCCTCCAGTAACACCAATTAATATATTACTCATAAATTCCTCTATTAAACAAAAAATACCACCATAAAGGTGGTATAATTTTAACCTTTTTTACCTAAAATACTATTGATTAAATCAATAGGAATAGGAATAATTGTTGAAGCATTTTGTTTTGAAGTCATTTCTGTAAGGGTCTGTAAATATCTTAATTGTAATGTAATAGGATTTTCAGACATAATGTTTGATGCTTCAGAAAGTTTTTCTGCTGCTTGGTATTCACCCTCTGCATGAATTACTTTTGCCCTTCTCTCTCTTTCTGCTTCTGCTTGACGACTCATTGCTTTTTGCATTTCAGCAGGTAAATCAATATGTTTAATTTCTACAGATGAAATTTTAACTCCCCAAGGGTCAGTTTGAGCATCTATTATCTTTTGCATTTCTCTATTGATTTTATCTCTACTTGACAATAAATCATCTAATTCAAATTGACCTATAATACTTCTTAATGTTGTTTGAGATATTTGACTAGTTGCATAGTATGGATCTTCAACTTCAAGAATTGATTTATCTGGACTAACTATTCTAAAATATACAACTGCATTAACTTTAACAGATACATTATCTTTAGTTATAATATCTTGTGGTGGAACGTCCATTACAACAGTTCTCATATTTACTCTAACCATTTTTTCAATAAATGGAATTAAGATAATAATACCAGGACCTCTAACTCCAACGAAACGTCCAAGCCTAAATACTACTGCCCTCTCAAATTCTTGTAAAATTTTAATAGTTGATGACATAATTGCAATTATAATAGCAATTACGACAGCTGCACCAGAAATGGTTGTGTACATATTATCTCCTTGCAAAATATTTTTTCAATTGATAGAATTTAATAATAAAATTATTTAATAAAATAATCAATAATATATTGTAGGTTTATAAATGATTAAAAGTATGACTGGTTTTGGTAAAATTTCAAAAAGTTACGATAATTTTGATATTATCGTTGAGATAAAAAGTGTTAATAGTAAATATTTTGATACATCTTTTAGATTACCAAAACAATTAAGCTCATTAGAAATTTTTTTACGATCTTATTCTCAAGAAAAACTTGTTAGAGGTAAAATTGATATAAAAATTGAATTTATCAGCAAAAATTCAATCAAAACACCTAAAATTAATGAGGATTTGATTATTCATTACAAAAATATATTAGAAAATATATGCACGTTAACTAATATTGAAAAAAATATAACCTTAGAAAATTATTTAAAACTTCCAGATATAATAGATTTTTCTCCAAATAATGAAATAGAAATGGAATTATATAACAATGCAAAAGATGTAGTTTCAATTTGTATTAATGAAGTTGATAGCATGCGAATTAAAGAAGGGAAATCCCTTGAAAAAGATATTATAAATAGATTAGATAATATATCTAAATTTTTAAATGAAATTCAAAAATTTTCTTCAAATATATTTGATTATTGGAGAAATAAATTTATTAAGAGATTACAAGAATTAGATGTAGTAAATATTAACGAAGAAAAAATAATTCAAGAAGCATCTCTTTATGCAGAAAAAGCTGATATTACAGAAGAAATTACAAGGGCAAATTGCCACATTAATCATTTTAAAAATATTATTGAAAAT
>JAZSQT010000063.1:0-3988 GCA_045538075.1 Mucispirillaceae bacterium | reverse complement strand
TTTTACTGGATTACTTCCTCGCATTACTCCTCGTAATAAAGTAGTTGAAAATAAATATAATTTTATTATTTAAAATTTAGATGATTATAAAAGTAAATCTTATATTTAATAACCTTATTAAACTTCAAAAAAAAATCCCTTAATTTTTATTAAGGGATTTTTATGATTATTAAAGTTTTATTTAACTATTCCTAAAGAATAATCTGGTTCTTTAGCAGGTGGAGTGCAATAGCCATTATTATGGGCGTTTGATTTTCCACCACCGTTATTATATCCAAAGTAACACTCTTTTTCAGTTAAAGTAGCTACTTTATCTGATTTTTTTCTCATCCAAGTATCAACATACACGGTAGCAATACTTTGTTGAAATTGTTGTGATATTTCAAGGTAGCCATTATTATATTTTACGATACCACTACTTCTTGAACCATGACCACCAAAACTTGAAACACCAGGATTCATTGATGCTTGTCCAAAACGTGTATAAGCATATTGACCACAAGCAACACATTGCCCTGCAATAGTGCCAGAACTATGTAAAACAGAACTATTCATCTGTATTTTACTAATCATATTTATATTTCTTGTTCTACTTTGACCACCAACAGATATAGTCAATTCTCCATACATTCTTTCAACACCACCGTAACTTGCTAAGGTTCCACAAGTTGCTGTTCCCATACTATTACTTTGTGTAAAATGGACTATATCGTATGTTCCTTGTAATGTATATGGGTCATTAAAGTTTACTGGTGTAACTGATGTAAATCTATTGCCGTTAGCAGATACAAAAGATCCAGACTTGCCAGATACTTTAAATTCAATCTTGTTTTGTGAGCCACTTGCATAAACTAACTCCTCACCATTAACGTTAAATGGAAATGTGAAAGTTATAGACCCATCATTATTTATCACAATATTTTTACCTCTATAAGTATCTGCATTCATATTTCTTTCTGGCATATTTGAATTATCAGTAAAATTTAAATATTTAAACCTTAATACGTCCCAAAATGGATTATCTACAAAAGATTGCCAGTTAAGTTGAAATTTGCTACTAACTTTAATCTGATTTGGTTGAGTAAATATACTAAAGCTAATTTGATCTCCTCTCAACCTTGTTTGATTTGTAGATGTTATTGTTTGTCCGTTATAAGTTATAGTCATTGAATCAACTTTATATGAACCAGTTAAATCAAGTTTTTCCCAAACATTGAAAGTTACATCTTTATATTTAGTATTATCTGCTTGAGAAGTTACTCTGACTACTGCTGTGCCGGCTTTTAAAGCTGTAACATTACCATTATTATCTACAGAAACTACACCTTGTCCACTTTGAACAGAGTATGTAACACTCTTATTTGACGCTTCTGCTGGAAGCACAGTAGCTTGAATCTGCACTCTACCTTGATAATAATCGTTAGCTTTTAACTCTTTATTATTAACTTCGTTTGCGTTAGTAATAGATACTTCTGTTGGAGCAACGTAAACTTTAGACACATTAATATCACAAACTACATTAACACTTGGATTAGATGTGCTTGTAACTTTTACTTGTGCTTTTTTATCAACGAAATCTTTTGCTCCTTGTTCGTTTTCATTAGTATATTTTTGACCAGTATAATTTACGTTACCATTATTATCTAATGCAACTAAATTATCAGCATTGTTAATTAATTCAAACTGAAGCCCTTGCTCTGAAGCATTATTTGGAGTAATACCAATATTTAATCGCTGTTTACTATTATCGTAAATTGTCAATGTTGGTGTATCAACACAAGCTAAACTTTCAACTACTTTATATTCATCATAAACAGTAAAAGTATAATAATTATAACCTATAATTTTTTTACTTCCGTCTGGAGCAATACCGTTTGCCATTTCCTGTATAAATTCCATAAATACTGGCATAGTAGTAATTGTAACTTCGCCGGCTTTATGGAGAGTAACTACACCATTATCATCTACAGTAGCCACATCACGGTTGCTTGTTTCGTATTTTAATGTTTTTATTGTTGCATCATCTGGATAAACTTCAGCTTTTATTTGGAATTTACCATTTTTTAAGCCAAGTTCGCTATCTTCATTATATCCACCATTTTTATATATATAATAAGTTGCTGTAATAGAGTTATCATAATTTGCTGCACCTTTATTGAGAACATTAACACCAGCTGCGTATTGTCTATCATCTTTAACCTTAATACTGAACGATTTAGACAATTCTTGGTTACTATCTGAAACAACAGAGAATGTAACTGTTTCTTCTCCTTTTGGGGCAGAAGTTGAAAGACCTTCTAAGTATAAAACTTGACTACCGTCTTCTTTAGTTCTAATTTCAGCAAGTAAAAATTCTGGATTAGAGTTTGAGGCAATTCTCAAAGTTTTATCTGTTGCATCATGGGGCGAAAAAGTAAAATTACGTTCAATAGAGTTTCTACCAAGTGTCGTATTTATTTTTTCATCTAAATTTCCATTTCCATCTAAATTAAAATCTTTTAACGCTACAAACTCATTTACTACCCTAACATTGATTTTTGCAGTAAAGCCACCTTCTTCTGTTGTAACAGTAACATTTGAATAACCTGCTGAAATTGCTTCAAGTTCTCCAGTTGCCTCATCTATAACTTTTAATACTTCTGGGTTATCAGAAGAAAATACTACATTCTTATTTGCTGCGTTAATTGGCAACACTTCATAATCTAATTTTCCAGTTGTGCCTTTAACTAACGTTAAACTTGGAGCGATAATAGATACACTTTTAACAGATGTATCATCAGAAAAATACTCCTTACCGTCTAACTCAATATTAGTCTGCAACAACTTATCGTGAGCAATCTTTTTTAAGATGATTTTTGCAGTATATCCTTTTGGCATAGGTATATCTGTGTGTTTGAGAGTAAATTCTACTACGTAATTACCTTTATTTTCATCATCTTCTATAACATTTGCACCTAATTTTGCAAATTCTTTATCAATTTCTAAACTTCCTAACGACTTTAATATATCGTGTCTAACATATTTAAAATTCTGTGGTATGCCTATAATACTGTTACTAAATTGAAGTTTATACTGCATTCTAATTTGAAGATTTAATGGACAACGTATAGTGTCAAAGCAGTTTTCAGCATTAACGGCAAATTCACCACGCATATTGTTGCCTGTGCCGACAACTTTATCAATAATAGTTTTGTTTTGTTCATCAAAAACAGAAATATAGGCAATTCTATAATGACCAACAAGACTAACTGGATTATCTGGACTAACTTTTTCATCATCTTTAGGAGTTGGCAAAACATCATTATACTTTTTTGTGCCATCAGTAAAAGTAATTTGCTCGCCAGTAATTGGTAAACTTGATGGCAACTCCCAAGTAACATCGCCATTCAACATATCTGGCGAAACATTGCTATTATTAACATCAACTTGAATATCTTTCTTTATCTTCGGATTTGATACTGATGAAATAGTGATTACAGCACCACCAACTGATAAAGCAGTAGCTAATCCGTCTTTTGTAACAGAAACAACGTCTGCTCCTTGCGTAACTTTATAAGTAACACCTTGTGGAGCATTACTTGGGATAACACTTGCTTTAAGTTGAAACGAGTTTAAACCACCACTTGCTAAAGAAAGGGGAAGATAAGTAGGCGTGCCTTCTAATAATCTGATTTCTGACCCTGTAGCACTTGAATCTGCTACGCTACCATACCTATACGTATCTCCACCACCTGATTTTTTACAACCAAAAATCATTGATAAAGAAAAAACTATAATTAAGACAAATAAGACCGTTTTTTTCATTTTTTCACCCAAAATATACTTTTAAATAATAATATTTCCAAAAATACTATCAAAAAAAAAAAAAAAACAAGTCATTTTTGCGATTTTTATACTTTTTTTAGAAAAATTACAATAATAATTAAATAATTTTACACATACATAAAAATAAACATTTTACTTAATAATATCTATTTTAAATATTAAC
>JAZSQT010000166.1:0-39489 GCA_045538075.1 Mucispirillaceae bacterium | reverse complement strand
TATTTATAATCTATAACTTCGTAAATACCATTGTTGTAATCAATTCTATCAATAAATCCTTTCAGTTTATATTTATTAAAAGTAACATTATCTATCTTATATTCTAAATACTTTGGCAAAAACCCATTGTTACGCCTATTAATTTCTTCTATTTTGATTTTAGGTATATTATTTAACACTAAATCTATTTTAAATCTTTCTACAACATTATACTTATAAGCATGAATACTATTTATTTTGTTATAAAAAATTTCTTTAAATTTTTCTTCAAATAAAGTGTCAAAAGGAGATATATTATCTTTATAAATTTTTTCTAAGGTATAATGTATCGTGCTTCCAATATCAACTGGTTGAATTTTTTTATTTTCTTTTTCTTTTATTTTTAACTTTTTTATGTAGCTAAAATATAATTTTAACGGACAATTTATAAAAAAGTTTATAAATGATGATGAAATTTCTATAGAATTAAGAGCATTCATTATTTCATTATTTTTTTCTATAATAATTTCATCTTTATGAGTGTAAAATTTGAAATTATCAGATTTTAATAATGTAATCTCTTTTGGATTGTATATTTCTTCTTTTACATTACTATTTATAAGTATTTCTTCAATAAATCTGCTTTTATTTCTTGAGTTTGTGTTTTTTTCGTATAGTAATATACTTTTTTTAGAATTTGCCATAATTTGAAGAAGATAATTTTTTGTAAGATTTTCTCTATCAGCATAAGTTGGAAGTGATAAAACGTTTCTTATTTCAGTATTAAGAAACATATCTTTTTTGCTTTTTGGAGGAAAAATATCTTCATTCATAAAGGGAATAAATATAACATCAAAATTTAAATTACGGCTTTCAAGGATACCAGTAACAGTAATTTTTCCTTTTGGTGTTTGTATCCGTAATTCAGAAAGTTCATTTATTATAATACTAAAGGCTTCATTAAAATCAATTTTATCATCAATATAAGAATAAATTTTTTCAAGTTCTTGCAGTTTATATAAAGTTTTAGATAAGGCTACTTTCTCGTGGTCGTATATATTTAAATTTTCTAAAAAATCGTATATATTCTTGCAAACATCTTTTAAAGTAATATTGTTTTCCTTTACAAAGAAATATTTTAAAACATCTTTAAAAAAAGGCTTTTCTTGTAGATTGTTAATAGATTCATATAGTGATTTGTTTGATAACATAAATTTATATTCATTATATAAATTATCTAACTCTAAATCCCTTTTTAGCATAGGTTGAGATAAAATTTTAATAATATAACTTATATCAACCATTACATTATCAAGAAATTTAATATTGGTGCTAAATTCTGATAGTAATTTTAGTAATGAAAAAAATTCAAAATATTCAATATATTCGTTAGAAGTAATATCAAAAAGGTTATATCTATCAAGACGTAAGAAATACGATTTAATTTTTTCATCTGGGATAATAACTGCCATATTTTCAAAAAGTATATTATTCTTTTTAGAATATTCAAAAGCGAAATATGTGATTAGTTCTAATTGACTAATCATATTTGGACATTGACATATACTTGTGTTTACATTATTTATCAAATAGTTACTGTTGTTATCAAATTCAAAATTAAAACTTTTTTCATAAATTTTATGATGATTATGGGGTTCACCTACAAAATTAAATAGAAGTGTAACATCTTTGTTAATTCCTAATTGTTGAAGTTGTGTTATTTCGTATTTAGTAAGATAGCCACCTATTAAAAAAATAAATTTATCGTATCTTGAAATAAAAGTATTATCTAATAATGGGTTGCGATAATTTTCCCATTCATCGTAAAAACCATATTCATTTATAATTTTAATATAATTTTCCCATAATCTTTGCAAAACGGCAATTTGAGTTTCATAATCTGTGTATTTGCCAGCTTTTGATAAATCTTCCATATTAACCATTTCTGCAGATAATTCTCTATAAAAAGAAAAAATATTGCCAGAAATTTCAATAAAAGCCAATAAATTACTGAAAAATATACTGTTTTCACTTTTAAATACTGCTAATTTATCATCATTAGAAAGAGATAATGCAGCTTTTTTTAAGAAAAAAGGACGTAACTGTTTAGGTATATGAATACCCTTTGAAACGGAAGCAAATTCTGTAAACTCTCTTATTGAATAAATATCTATAGTTTTATATGAGTTTTCAGCTAATTTTCTAACATTTCTAATAGTTGGTAGAATAACGCATACTTTTTGACCGTCTATATTTCGTAAAATATTTGTATGTATATATTCTAATGGTGTATTACCATAGGGTATTTTTTTACCAGTAATCATTTTATTCCTATTAATTCAAGAAGTTTATCTTCATCTGGCTTTCTTTTAATAAAATTTTCAAAAAGATTGCTCATAGTGTCTGAACCACCTTTGGCAAGGACGTTATTTTTAAGGCTTTCAGATAAATTTTTATCAAATACTCCAGCTTTAGAAAATGAAATATAAGCATCAGCAGAAAGCATTTCTGCCCATTTGTAGCTATAGTATCCTGCAGCGTAACCTCCTGCAAAAATATGAGAAAATCCATTTTCAAAAGCCGTATAATCTGGAGGTGTAATAACTGCAACTTTTTTTCTTGTTGATTTAAGAATATCTTTTACTTCATTTATATTATACGCTTTTTGGTGGATAAGCATATCAAATATACCAAATTCAAGTTGACGAACTAAGAACATACCAGATTGAAAGTTTCTATTTTTTATTAATAATGATATTAAATCATCACTAATTAATTGATTAGTTTCGTAATGTTTTGCAAAAAGTGATAATACAGACGGTTCATAAGAAAAATTTTCTAAAAATTGAGACGGAAATTCTATTGCGTCCCACTCAACGCCATTTACTCCAGAAACATCAGCTTCATCAACTTTGCTAAATAAATGGTGTATTCCATGACCTGCTTCGTGAAAAAGAGTGTTTACATCATCATGACGCAAAAATGACGGATTATTTTCTGATGACGGTGGGAAATTTGCAACAATAAATGCAGTAGGCAAAATAATATCGCCTTTATCATTAATCCTTCTTGTATGCCAATTATTCATCCAAGCACCACCTCTTTTTTCTGGTCGTGCTTCAAGGTCTAAATATATTCTTGCAAAAATCTTGTCAAATTCATCGTATAAGTCGTAACATTTAACACTTTTATGCCATAATGGAGTGTCTATTACTTCTTTAAAATTTATATTAAACAATTTATGTAAAAATTCAAAAAGACCATTAATTACTCTATCTTTTTCAAAATAAGGTCTATAGGCTTCTTCATTAAGGTTTAATTTTTCTTTCTTGATTAAATTTGATAAGTATGCAGTATCAAAACTTTCTAACTTATCTATACCTTTACTTTTTGCAAATTCTATTAATTCTTCTAATTCTTTTTCTGCATAAGGCTTGCCTTTATCTGATAATTTATATAAAAACTCAAGGACAGTATCAGCAGTAGGGCAAGACATAGTTTGATTTTTTAATTCAGCATAATTTTTATATCCTAAAATTTCTGCTTTTTCTTGGCGTAATTTTAAAATTTCTTCAATTATTCCACCATTATTTTCTGCTCTTGTCATATATGCTTTATATATTTTTTCTCTTAAATCTCTATTAGAGCAGTAAGTCATAAAAGCAAGATAAGATGGAGCTTGTAGAGTAAATTTATATCCACCTTCAAATTTGGCTACATTTTTATCGCTTTCAGGCATATCTTTTATATCTGTGTCATCTTTAACAATTAGTTCAAAAGAATTTGTTGCATCAAGAAGATTTTTGCTAAAGTTATCAGATAATTCAGATAGTCTTGCATTAATTTCTTTTATTCTATTTTTTTTATCTTCCTCTAAATGGACGCCTCCTAATTGGAATGCTTGTATATGGTCCTTTAAAGTCTTATATTGAGCTTTCGTAAGGTTACTTAATTTAGAAATTTCAGTAACAGCCTTATACAGCTCTACATTTTGGCTGATATTTGTAGAATATTCAGAAATAACTGGAATACAGCTTGAAAAGGCTTGTCTCGATAAAGCACTATCTGAAACAGAATTTAAGTGAGATATTGGAGTGAAAAATTCATTTAACTTTTGGTCTAACTCCATAAATGGTCGCATAAAATTTTCGTAATTTTTATCTTTTATTAATAAAAGGTTGTTAATATTTTCATAATTTGATGATATTATTTTTTCAAGATTTTCTTTAGCATTATCTAAACAATCAAGGGGAAAAGAAGTAAACATTATTCACGTCCTAATTTATTTTTATTTTATTTATTTTGTTAAGAGTATCGTTATATACTTTTTCACTTTCTTCAAGTAGTTCTCTCATTCTATAATAAGAATAAGGAAGTGATAGTATAAGATTTTTTTCACTATCATTTAAACTTGTAGTAGTTACACTTGATACAGTAACTTTTATTTTAATATTAATTGCTGCTCTAATCATTGATAAATCACTTTTTGATATACTTGATAAAGGAATAGTTATTGTAGTTTTTCTTTTGCTATGTAAAAGTGGAGTAAGTTCTTTTAAAAAACCTTTAGTTCTACCTAAAAGAATATCAGAGTTGCTGTAAAATTCAACTTCTCCAACTAATTGTGTAATATCAAAATCAGTATTATTAGTGATAGTAAATTGGATTTTCATATTAGATACATTATTGCTGTTAATTAATTTTATATCAGATACTGATATATATGAAGCGTATTTCTTTGTGTTTTCATAAGAATCATAAATTAAATCAAGATTTTTTTTAATATCTAAATCTCTTTTTCTTACAACATCTAAATTTTTAATAAGAGTATTTTTATATAATTGTATCATTTCTGAAGGTGTTTTACCATTTAGCTTTCTAAAAATAATATTTGCTTTTTCAATGTCTCCTGCTATAGGAGTATAGTTTGAATTAACTGCATTAGGTAGTTCTAAAATAATAAGTCCTTTTATATTTTTGCAAGTTTCTTCATCAATATTTAAACATAAGTTATTTATTTTTCTAAAAAAATCATTAAAATTTTCTTCTATAATAGGTGTATCCATGTCGTATTTTTTACTACAGCTAAATATAAAAACTGTAACACATATATATAGTAAATGTTTCATAAAATCTCCATTGTATATAAGCGTATCATACTAATAACATTGATAAATTTTAAATATATAAAGTTCAAGAATAGTTTCATATAGTTTTAAACTATATTTGTAACCTATAACTAAATTTAATGCAATAAGATAAATATTTACAAGAGTAGTAGGACAAATTATCAAAATTATTGTGTATGATGTAGTGTTTTTGTATGTTATAAGAATGTATTTATTATTATATTGCAGATTTGTGGTTTTGCTAAACTCCTAAAAAGTATTGAATAAATATGTAGTTACAGTATCAAGCTCAAAAATTGTATTCTATATATTTTGAGGTAATAATTTTTATTGATATAATTTCTTTTATATCGTATGAATTTAATATGAAAATAATAAATAATATAGATGAATTATCATTAAAAAATACTGCTTTATGTATAGGCAATTTTGATGGATTTCATTTAGGTCATAAAAAAATTATTTCTACATTAAAAGAAGAATCTAAAGATTTAGATTTACAAACAGTAATTCTTACTTTTAATCCTCACCCTTTTAAATTTTTTCAAAAAGATATATCTCTTATATCTTCACCTTACCAAAGGTTAGAGTTATTTAAAAATCAAAATATAGATTATCTTATTTCTTTGCCTTTTGATGAATATTTATCTTCATTAAGTGCAAGAGATTTTTTTGAAAATATTATTGTTAATAAATTAGACGCAAAAATCATAGTTGTTGGTGTTGATTATCGCTTTGGAGCTGCAAGGCAAGGTGATATTCATTTATTAAGCCAGTTATGTGAAAATTATGGTATAAAATCAATATTTGTAGAAAAAGTAAAAGATAATTTAAGTAATGATATTTCAAGTAGTTATATTAGAAAATTAGTAAGAAATAACGATTTACAAAAAGTAAAAAAAATATTAGGTAGATATTATTCAGTTTACGGAAAAGTTGTTTACGGTAAAGGAAAGGGAAAAACTTTTGGTTACCCTACAATTAATATTGATTATGAAAATGAGTTGCTAATTAATGCTGGCAGTTATGCAACAGATACAGTAATAGACGGCAAAAAATATAAATCTATGACTTATGTAGGCTCTTGTTCTTCTGTTACAAGTGATAAAAATATTAAAATTGAGACTAATATTTTTAATTTTAATGAAGATATATATGGAAAATACGTTGAAGTATTTTTTAAAGAATTTATAAGAGAAGATGAAAAATTTAATTCAATAGATAAATTAATTGAAGCAATAAATAAAGATAAAATCAAGGCAGAAAATTGTGAGTAATAAATTATTTAAAATTAGTTATATCAGTTTAGGTTGTGCGAAAAACCAAGTAGATTTAGAATATTTGATTGGTGATTTAAATAATTCTGGTTTCCAAATTGAAACAGATCCAAAAAAATGTGATGCAGTAATAATAAACACTTGTGGGTTTATTGAAAGTGCCGTAAAAGAGGCTATAGATAATATTTTACAAATGGCATCAGTAATTCCAAAACATGCAAAATTAATCGTTACAGGTTGTATGGCAGAACGCTATAAAGATGATATACTAAAAGAAATTCCAGAAATTGATTTCGTTACTGGTGTTGGCAAATTGTATGAAGCTGCAGATTATTTAAGAGAAATATCTAAAAATAACGAAAAAGGCTCTGGGAGAGTTATCACTAATTATCCATATTACGCTTATATTAAAATTTCTGAAGGTTGTAGTAGTAATTGTTCTTTCTGCACTATTCCATCAATTAGAGGTAAATTAAAAAGTAGAAAAGAAGAAGATATTTTAATTGAGGCAGAAGAATTAGTAAAAAAAGGTGTAAAAGAGTTAATCGTTATTAGTCAAGACACTACAAAATATGGAAGTGATATTGGCGACACAAATATATTGCAATTGATGAAAAAATTAACATCATCTTTTCCGAAAACTCTTTTTAGATTACTTTATCTTAATCCAGAGGGCGTTACAGAAGAAATAGTTAAGTTTGTTGCAGATACTAAAAATATGATAAAATATTTTGAAATACCAGTTCAACATTCATCTGATAAAATATTAAAATTAATGTCAAGACGCTCTAACAGAAAGATGATTGATAATGTTTTTGATATGATAAGAAATATTATTCCAGAAGCATTTATTAGAACTACATTTATTGTTGGTTTTCCAAATGAAAGTGAAGAAGATTTTAATAATTTGTTAGAATTTATTGAAACTAAAAAGCCAGATTATGCTGGATTTTTTCCTTTTTCAAAGGAGGACGGAACGAAAGCAGCATTATTAGATAATGAAGTTGATAAAAAGATTGTTGATAAGAGAATTAAATTATTGCAAAAAATTCAAAAGAAAAATACTGTAGAAAAATTAAAAAGTATTGGCAAGAAAGAGTTTTTATGTTTTGCTGAAAAAGAAAATGATGATTTTGCTTTTATTGTAGAGGGTAGAGCAATTTTTCAATCGCCAGAAATTGACGGCAAACTTTTTATTACTGACGGAGTAGCAGATAAAGGTTACGGTCCTTATAAGTGTTATATAAATAAAATTGCGTATCCCGATATATATGTTACATTGGTGAATGATTAATGGATAATAAATTTATATACATAATACTATTTTTTATAGTGTCTGCTTGTGCAAAACCGGTGGGAGTAGATAGAGATTTATCTTACTATAAGTCTCAAGGTGAAGAATATATTATGGCTGGTAAATATAAAAGGGCTATAGAGTCTTTTGAGAATGCTTTAATTAGGGCAGAAAACCCAGAAGATGCAGCACAAGTTCAGCTTGCTTTAGCAGATGCTTATTTTGCTTATAAAGAATATAATGATGCAATACCAGTATATGAAGCCTATCTTGAAGTTTATTCTAATGAGGCTGCAGCAGATACTGCCTATTTAAGATTAGGGTTATCTCATTATAAACTTATTAATAGAACGGCAAGAGACCAAACTGATACTATAGCAGCTTTAAAATATTTTAATCTAATAAAATCTCGTAATCCAGAAATGTATGAGCAGTATAAGTTGCAAGATAATATTAAATTCTTAAGAAATCGTTTAGCATCAAAAGAGCTTTTTATTGGCAAATATTACGTTAGGATTAGAAAGTGGAATCCAGCAATATTGCGTTATCAATATATTATTGATAACTATTCTGATACAAAATATTATGAAGAAGCAATATATAGACTTGCAAAGTTGTTAAAAAAAGTAGAAAGATACGATGAAATGGAAACATATATTACTCTTTTGCAAGTAAATAGACCATCAAGTCCCTATGTGAAAAAAGCATTAAAATTAAGAAAAGATTAATAATTTTTATATTTTAGGAGTATTTATGCTTGACCTTAAATACGTGTTATCAAATTTAGACTTAGCAAAAAATAAAACTGTAGCAAGAAATTACGACTTTGATTTTGATAATTTAGTATCACTATCAGAAAAAAGAAAAAGTTTAATTACTAAATCAGAAGAGTTAAAAGCCCGTCGCAATGAAATTTCTCGCCAAGTAGGAATACTTAAAAAAGAGGGCAAAGACACATTGCATTTACAAGAAGAAGTAAAAAAAGATGCTTTATTAATGGAAGATTTAGATAACCAGTTAAAAGAAATACAAAATCAATTAGATAATTTAATGTTAAATATTCCAAATCTGATTGATGATACTACACCTATAGGCAAAGATGAAACAGAAAATAAGGTAGTTAGAACTTGGGGTGAACCAAGAAAATTTGATTTTGAACCAAAAGGTCATTGGGATTTAGGAGTTGAGTTAGGTATAATTGATTTTGAACGTGGAGTAAAAATAGCAAGAACACGTTTTTCTGTATTGGCTGGAATGGGAGCAAGGCTTGATAGGGCAATTTCATCTTTTATGTTAGACACCCATAGAGAAGCTGGATATATAGAAATGTCTGTTCCATTTTTAGTTAATGCTTCTGCTATGACTGGAACTGGACAGTTGCCAAAATTTGCAGAAGAGGCGTTTTATTGTGATAAAGATGAATTATATCTTATTCCTACAGCAGAAGTGCCAGTTACAAATTTGTATATGAATGAGATTTTAGACAATAAAGTTTTGCCTATAAAACATGCTGCATTATCTGCTTGTTTTAGACGTGAAGTTGGTTCATACGGAAAAGATGTTAAAGGGCTTATTCGTCAACATCAATTTAATAAAGTAGAGTTAGTAAAAGTTTGTGAACCAGAAAATTCTGATAGTGAACTTGAAAGTCTTACGGCAAACGCAGAAAAAATATTACAATTACTTAATTTGCCTTATAGGGTTGTTGCTTTATCAAGTGGTGATTTAGGGTTTTCATCATCAAAAACATACGATCTTGAAGTATGGCTTCCTGGTCAAAATTGTTATAGAGAAATTTCATCTTGCAGTAATTTTAAAGATTTTCAAGCAAGAAGAGCAAATATTAGATATAGGGCAAGTGATGGCAAGGTGCGTTTTGCCCACACATTAAATGGTTCTGGGCTTGCAGTTGGAAGAACTCTACTTGCTATTATAGAAAATTATCAACAAGAAGATGGGTCTATAATTATACCAGAAGTCTTAAGACCTTATTTATCTGGCATTGAACGTATTTCAAGGAGCTAATTTTGTCTATATTATACGTAGCAGGTGTTTCAATATCTGATAATCCGAAAGATATTTCACCTGTTACTTTAAATAAAATAAAAGAAGCAAAAGTAGTAATTGGAGAAGAGCGTAAAAATACTTTACGTTTATTAAAGATAGCTGAAGCTGATGATAATAAGGAAATATATTTTATTAACGAACATTCAAAAGATAGTGATAAGAATGAAGTTTTAAAGGCAGTATTATCTTCTGATGTATCTGTATTTTTTTCTGATTGTGGCACTCCTTGTATATCTGACCCAGATTATAATTTTATTAGAATGTGTAGGCAAAAGGGTGTTACTATCAAATCATTAGCTGGAGCAAGCTCCATTACAACGGCAATATCAGTTGCTGGTATAAATGCTTCACAATTTCTTTTTGCTGGTTTTCCACCTAAAAAAGATGTTGATAGAAAGAAATTTTTTAAAGAAGTTTTATCTTCAAAAGTTGCAGTAGTATTTATGGAGCGACCTTATAGCCTTGAAAATACTTTAAAAGATATAAGTTGTTGTGATAGAAAAATATCTTTATCAATAAATTTAGGTATGGATAACGAATTAAATTTATACGATAAGCCACTAAGTTTAATAGATAAAGTTAAGGGTATAAAAGCTCCATTTATTATTGTTATTCCAGCATTGCAAAAAAAATTAAATTCAAATAAATATTGCAGTAAATAATACTTAGTAGTTGCAATAATTTTTAGAATTTATCAAATAAAAAATAAAGTCATAAAAAAATAGCTTTTAATTTAAAATTACATTATAATTAGACACTATAATTGTTATATAATAAAATAGGTAGTTTAAAATGACGAAAAGGGCATATATTAGACATATTACATCTGCATACCCTGAAAATATTGAATATAACGATGTTGAGGGGAGGCTTACCCATAAAATAGGAGTATATAAGCGTCCTACAGCATTGCCTAATGAATGTGCATCAGATATAGCAGTAGTTGCTGCTGAAAAACTTTTTTCTAAATATCAAATTAATAGAAGCACAATAGACGCAGTAGTTTTTATTACTCAAACACCAGATTACGTTATGCCTGCTACAGCTTGCGTAGTTCAAGGTAGGCTTGGTTTATCTACAAATTGTATGGCTTTTGATGTTAATCAAGGTTGTGCTGGATATATTACTGGTTTATCTATTGCAAAGGGTTTAGTTGAATCTTATCAAGCAGAAAATGTTTTAGTTATTACTGCAGATACATTAAGCAAAATTATTCACCCAAAAGATATGAGAGTAAAACCTATTTTTGGTGATTCTGCAGCAGTTACTTTAATATCTGGTCATTATTCAAGAACTGAGTTTATGCAAAATTTTCGTTTTGGCACTAATGGTAGTGATTTTAGAAAAATCATAACCCATTATGGGGCTATGCGAATGAAACACGTTGACCCTGAAATTGCATTAAAAGAAGTTTCAGATAATTATGGCAATATAAGAACAGATGCCCATTTATATATGGACGGAAAATCTGTTCTTAATTTTACAGCTTCTGTTGTGCCTCCAATGATGGCTGATATATTAAAAAGTGCAAGACTTAATGTTGACGATATAGACAATTTTATTTTTCATCAAGCAAATAAATTTATGCTTGAAAAAGTTCAAGAAGTTTGTGGTATTCCAAAAGATGAAAGATATTTTAATAATTGTGATGATATAGGCAATACTTCATCTGCATCAATTCCTAACGCTATTAACAGAATGCAAGAAAAAAATATTGTTTTAGGAAAAAGGTGCCTATTAATGGGTTTTGGAGTAGGTTTAAGTTGGGGTGGTTGTCTCGTTGACCTTACTACATTAGATGCAGAAGAATAATTTATTATTTTTTATATTTCTTGTAAATTTATAGTAATAAAAAGACCTACACTAAATAAGTGTAGGTCTTTAAAGAGGTTAATGAAGAAAGATTTATTAAAATGGCCAAATAATGTCTATAAATTTAGCAAGCCAGCCTTTTTTAGTTGCGTTAGTTCTTTCGCCAGAACCACTATAAGTAATTTGTGCATCGGCTATAGCTGTTGAAACTACAGTATTTGTAGAATCTATATCTTTTTGACGAACTATACCTTTTAATGTAATAGTTTGTTTTTCTTCGTCTATTAATATTTCTCTATTTCCTTCAATTACAAGGTTTCCAGAAGGTAATATATCAACAATTCTTGCAGCAATAGTTGCTGTTACACGGTCGCTTTTTGTAGAACTACCTTCTCCAGAAAATGAATTTGATGTATTTGCTGTAATAGAAGGACTAAAAGCATTGCCACTTCCTAATAAGTTGGAAGCTCCCATATCTAAAGGTAAGCCCATCATTGTATCAATGCCTGCATTATAAGATGTAGTTTTAGAAGAATCTCTTGAGCTTGAATTAGATGCAGAAGCAGTTTCTGTAATTCTTACAATAACAATATCTCCTATATGACGAGCTTTATAATCAAGAAACATATTGCCTTGATTGCCTGCTTCACTCCATAAAGAAGCAGACGGCTTTCTACCAGCCATTTCTTGGGCACGATATGCTTCAATTTCTGATTTGTAATTAGTAGATGGAACATTAGTTACTACATCTGTTTTTGTAGCACAAGCAGTTACTGATAGTGCTACTAATAATAAAATAATCTTTTTCATAATTTAGCCTCTCAAATTATTTAATCGTTACAAATGTAATAGCAAATGTTGTGCCAACTCTAAAAGTGAGCTACTGCAACACCGTTGCCTATATATTTTGCAGTAATAATTTTTTGTGATACTGCATTACGAACTTGAATTAATTTACCGACGAAAGCATCTTCTTCTATAATGCCTGTAGTTTCAATTTTGATTACTCCATTATCAAATACTAATTGAACTGTTTCACCTTTAGATAAAGATGGTTTATCTTGGACTAAATCTAAAGTTATAGGTTTTCCTTGTGAAATACCTTTAGCTGCAATAATGCCACTAATATTTGTAACCACATTACTGCGACCGTTAGTTACTTCTATTAATTCTTTTCTAACTTTATTTTCTATAACTTCGCCAGTTTTTATACGTTCAGAAGCAATATATCCTTCACGATAAGCACGAACGTATAAATAAATTTGGAAATTTTTTATACCATTATTAATTGTAACGTAAGTTGAGCCAAATTTTGATGTATCAACATCTATAGAAAAATTTTCTGTTTTTTCTGCAAAAAATTCTCTTGATGAACGAATTTGTTCAACTTTAACAGTAACATCTGGATACGCTTTTTTATAAGCCTCTTCAGTAGCTTTGATAATATCGTCATGGGAAAGTTTTTCCCCTTGTCTTGTAACAAGCACATCTTTAAGGACTTTTGCATTTATACCTTCTCTACGAAGGTAGTTTTCTATAACATCTTTAGGAAAAAATTTAGATTCACCTGGTGCAAATCCACAAGTAACTTTTTTGTGAGGAATGTTAGGAGCAGTAAGCTCATCAAGGTAAACACATTCTTCTGTTATTGTAAGTTCTTTTTCTGCATAAACATTACTTGATAATAATATTAAAATTGCTGTAGTTACAGTAAAAATTACACCTTTCATCACAATCCTCCTAAAAAACTATCTTTTCAAAGATGCTACAGTTTGGAGCATTTCATCGCTTGTTTGTATAGATTTAGAGTTCATTTCGTAAGCACGTTGACCAGTAATCATATTAACCATTTCTTCAACCATATTTACGTTGCTACTTTCAAGAAAGTTTTGTTTAAGGCTACCAAAACCGTCTTCACTTGGTATTCCAACTTGGGCTTCTCCAGAAGCTCCAGTAGCAAGATAAAGGTTATCACCGATAGAATTTAAACCAGCAGGGTTAATAAATCTTGCAATTTCTATTTGACCTAATTCAGTTTCTTCTTGATCTCCTGGAAGCATAACAGACCAAATACCGTCGTTAGAAATTGAAAGAAGGCTTGCATCTTCTGGTATATTTATTCCTGGTTCTAATAAGTAGCCTTCTGGAGTAACTACATCTCCGTTAGCATCAACTTTAAATGAACCAGCTCTAGTATAAGCAATATTTCCATCTGGTAACATTACTTGAAAATATCCATCACCATCAATTTTTACGTCCATTGGGTTATATGTTTGAATATAGTTACCGTCAGAGTGGATTTTTTCTATAGCTACTGCTGTAGAACCCATACCAATTTGAATACCAGTAGGGTGGTTAATTCCTGCTGCTGTAACTGCTCCAGCTGGTTTTAAATCTTGGTATAATAAATCTTGAAAAAGTATTCTACCTTTTTTAAAGCCAGTAGTATTTACGTTTGCTAAATTGTTTGCAATATTATCCATGTTAAGTTGTTGTGCGTGCATTCCAGTTGCTGATGTCCATAATGAGCGTACCATAATATTCTCCTTCTTTCTTTTAACCTTTTATTTTTTATGCTTGACTTGAAATTTTTGTAGCAGCTTGACTTTCAAGTTCATCAAAAGTTTGAACTGCTTTAGAATACAATTCGTATCCTCTTGAGGCTTCTATCATTTGCACCATTTCAGATATAGGATTTACGTTTGAGCCTTCAACAAATCCTTGCTTTAAACCAGCATTATCTAATTCAACTGGTTCAACATCTACTGCTGCATATTGATTTCTACCTACTTTTTGTAAATTTTCTAAATTATCAAATTCTACAATTAAAAGTTGTTCTGCTTGCACTCCATTGATATAAATATTTCCGTTAGCATCTGTTTCAAAACGAGCATTTTGAGGAACATTTATATTTGCAGTTCCTTGTGCATTTCTTGACATTACAGGGTATCCATCTTGAGTAACAAGATCGCCATCAGAATTTCTTGTAAATGCTCCATCTCTCGTATATCTAATGCCCCAAGCAGTATCTATAGCAAAGAAAGCATTTTCTTTAGTTAAAGCAAAATCATATTTATTGTTAGTTTGTTTAATTTGACCGTTAGTATGATTTGTAACAATATCATCAAGCATAACGGCTGTATTAATAGTTTTGTTATAATGGCTTTCACGTATATAGTTTTGTGGGTATCTATCATCTTTTGGTCTATATACAGAAAAAACTGCCATATCTTTTTTGAATGCATTAGTGTTCATATTGGCAAGATTATTAGATATAGTATCTAATCTTGACTGTTGCATTAATAAACCACTAGTTGAAACGTATAAACCATTAACCATTTTAACCTCCTTTTATAAGGAAAAAATTTTCTTCTTAATCTCTCTGCAAACATATAAGCAAACAACGTGCCAAAATTTGCAATTTAAAATATAGGCTAAAAAATACTTATATTTTCGTGAATTTAAAAATTATAGGGATAAATTATTAAATAAGAATTTTAGGACGAAATTTTAACCAAAATGTAACAATTTCATGATATAATTTTGTATTGTATATTAAGTTTATTTAATATAATCTATAATATTTTTATATAACTCTAAATAATATATTTCCTTATAATATTTATTTTAGTTTAATGTTTACTTATATCTTAATATTTTTTACTTGTAATTTAAAGGAATTGGGTATAGGATTTAAATTGATATGTTGTTTATATTGTTATATATGATTAATAGAATAACATATTCATATTTACTTACAATAATTATGTTGTGATGAACTCTGTAACTGTAATTATAGTCATAACCATAATTATGAAAAGGAGAGTAAAGATATGCGTTTCACTATATCACTAAAAATCATTTTAGGAACTTCATTATTATTGTTTATTGGTATGGTTATGGCTATTTTTTCTGCTATAGCTTCATCAAGTGCAGAAAGTATGTCTATTGATATTAGAGATAAATACGTAAAAATGAGTTCTATAAGCACAAAATTTTCTACAGACATATTACGTGCAAGAGCAAATATGCGTGTATATTTATTGAAACCGTCTAAAGAAGGTTACGATGGTATATTATCAGATTTAAAATCTGTTAAAGATACTATGTCTCAAGCAATTGCTATGGCAAAAGATCCTGAAGTAGTTGAAGTTATGCCAGAAGTTGCAAAAGAGGTTCTTGATATAGAAAAATATGTTAATGAATACGTTCCTTTGGCAGAGCAACAAGCTGGGTTTTTATTTGAAGATTTAGGGAAAAATAATGAATTTGTCAAAGCTGCAGCTATTGTAGAAGATAGAATTGAAAAAATGCGTGTTAATATTCGTAATGCGTTAAACAATGCTATTAGAGATAGAGATGTTAATGATGCTATTACTTTATCTGGCAATTACGAAAGGGCTTCAAATGCTTTTAGAGATGGATTAAAAGCGAGAGATTTTTATACGTATGGTGTTGCAACTTTTGATGCAAATCAAATAAGGCTTGCTATTAACTCATTAAAAAATGCAGAAAAGTTGCTAAAAGAATTAAATGATACGTTAGTATTAAGAGAGAATGTCGCTTTATTCAGAGAAATTAATAATAATATTATTATAATGGATAAAGCAGCAACTTGGACTTACAATTTATATACAAGTCAAAAAGAATCTTTTGAAAGAAGAATAGAGCTTAACCACTTAATGGTTCAAGGAAATAATAAAATAGGTATAGAAATTGATAGAGAATTACAAGAAGTTGCTACTGAAGCAGCATCTTCATTAGGAGCATCAAGTGTTGCATCTATCGTATTTATGTTTTTAGTTATCGCTACTGGTGGTTTAGTTATTTTATTCTTGTTCGTAACAGTTATTAAACCACTTAACAACTTTATTGTTTTAGTTAACTCTCTTACAAGTGGTGATGGAGATTTAACTAAACGTATCCCAGCAAATGGTAAAGATGAACTTTCTGATTTAGCAGTTGCATTTAATAGATTTATAGTAAATGTTCAAGAAATTGTTATAGAAGTTAAACGTTCTGCAGATGAACTTGCTTCTGCAAATAATGAGCTTGCTTCAACAATGGAAGAGTTATCAACAACTTTTGGTTCTCAAACAGAAGAAGTTACATCAATCGTTACAGATATGGATCACGTTAGAGATGATTCAAAAATGTCTGTTGCTGATTTAAATACGTGTCTTACTATTATGAATGACGCATCTGTTGAAACTGATAGTGGTAGTAAACGTTTATCAGATGTTCGTGAAAGTATAAGTGCCATTCATGAAAAAGCAGAATCTCTTTCAGATACAATTAATAGACTTTCAGACAGTTCTGCTCAAATTGGTGATATTTTAAATGTTATTAACGATATCGCAGACCAAACTAACCTTCTTGCATTAAATGCTGCTATTGAGGCTGCTCGTGCTGGAGAAGCTGGACGTGGTTTTGCCGTTGTTGCTGATGAGGTTAGAAAGTTAGCAGAAAGGACACAAAAAGCTACAAGTGAAATTGAAACAATTATTTCATCACTTGTAAAAGAGTCTGAAATGGCATCTGCAGAGATGAATGAAACTGCATCTGCCGTTAATAGTGGTGTTCAGATAATTGATGAAACTTCAAGAAGTTTTGAACAAGTTATTTCAAGTATCTATAACGTGAGAGAAAATACTACTACTATTGTGGGAACAGTTACTGGACAGTTTGATACAATTCAAGATGTTAGTGATAAAACTCAAGTTATAGCTAGTGGAGTTGAAGAAAGTAATGCTGCAGTTAACGAAGTAACACTTACTGTAACTCATCTTCAAGAAATGACAGAAAAACTCAAAATGATGGTTGAAAGATTTAAATCTTAATAACTATAATATTCATAAATAAAAAAGCAAGCTACTAAACGGCTTGCTTTTTTATTTTATTATTGCCACTCATTAAGTATAAGCATTGACGGATAATTAAAAAATATTATAAATCTCTCTTTATATAGTTTACACTTCTTTGTGCAGTTGGTGTTACTAAAAGGTTTTGTATATTTATATGAGGTGGTAAAGATGTTACAAAATAGATTATATTTGCAATATCTTCTGCAACTAATGGCTTAAAACCTTTATATACGTTATCTGCTTTTTCTTTATCGTTATTAAATCTAACAAGGGAAAATTCTGTTTCAACTGCTCCTGGTTCTATGTTGCATACTCTAATATTAGTATTTAATAAGTCAATATTAGTAGCTTCAGATATTGCCCTAACAGCAAATTTTGTAGCATTATATACGTTGCCACCAGCATAAACTTGTCTGCCTGCAATACTGCCAAGATTTATAATACTTCCTTCATTTTTTTTCATCATTAAAGGAACAACTCCACGACACATATATAAAAAGCCTTTAATATTTGTATCAATCATAATATCCCAGTTATCTGCATCGCCATTATAGATAGGCTCTTGACCTTTTGCAAGCCCAGCATTATTTATAAAAATATCTGGTATTAAATTTGATGCCTTTAAATCGTTGCTAAAACTAATAACTGCTTGTTTATCTCTAACATCAAAAATATAATTATTTATCTTTATATTATATTTTTCCTCTAAATTTTTTGCTACTTCTCTTAATTTATCGCTTCTACGAGCAGTTAATATAAGATTTGCACCATTTTTTGCATAAATTTCTGCACATGCTTTACCTATTCCAGAGGAAGCACCAGTTATTAAGACTAATTTATCTTTCATTATATCAACTCCAAAATTTTAACTTAATGATGTTTTAATAGATGTAATAAGTCAAGAAAATAAATGTTAAATTTTAAAAATATAGTTTTATATTTATAAATAATACGATAAATTTAGTTTAGAGTTTTTAAATCGTTGCTACCTTGTTATCTTCAATATCAATGCTACTACATAAACATTTATTAAATCTGAAATTATTTATGATTAAGCTACAATTTATTTAAGGTGAATTGATTATTATATCTACTTGAAGTAAAAAACATATTTATACTTTTAAAGTGCTAAATAATTTTAGTAAACTTATATGTGTGGTGGAATATTATGCTTATATGATTCAATTTTGCCAATAATAACAAAATTTCATTAAACCAATTAGTTATTCAATGTTTAAATTATGCGTTAGAAAATTTAGATAAAGATAATACTCAAGAAAATTAATTAAAATTATTCCTCTTCAGTATTAGGAATAATGATTGCTGATAAAATTTTGAAAAACCAAGGGTATAAAATTGATGTTATAATTGCAGCAAGTAATATAGATGATGATTGAGATTTAGTAATTATGCCACTTTCATAACAAATTGAAGATACAGCAACAAGCATAGTTAAAGGAAAAGATATGCCTAAGGCAACTAAAATTACTTTATTATGTCCTATACTTGTAAAGAATAATGTTAGACTACTAATAATCCTTAATAAAAACATTATTCCAGTAATTATTAATGCAAAAATTAGCACAGATGATTGAAGAAAATCAGAAAATGAAAAATTCATACCAACAGAAATAAAAAATATTGGTATAAAAAAACCGTAACCAACGCCTTCAAGTTTTTCTAACACTCCAGCACGACCAGGAAAAACAAGGGCAAATAACATACCTCCAATAAATGCACCGACAACAGCAGTTATACCTATAATAGAGGCAAGGGCAACAAAGAAAAATAAAATTACGAAATTTGCTCTTATGCCAGTTTCTGTAGGGTTGCCAACACGCAAGAAAATTGATTGCCAATTTGGATTCCACCAAAGAGTAGTTTTTGTAATTCTCATAATTAAGTAAATAAATATAAAAAAAGCTACAATATACGCAATATTAATTAATGTGCTTATAGAAAAACCGTGTTTATAAAATATTGTAATTAGTGTAATACCTATTAACGTTAAAATCTCACCAATCATTGCAATAATAAGAATATTTTGACCAAAATCTGATTTTAAAAGACCACTATCTTTTAAAACTGGAAATAATAAACCTAAACCAGTAGTAACAAAAATCAAAGAAAAAGCTAAATTATAACCAAAATATAGCGATACAGATATTGATAACCCACCCATTATCCAAAACATTATTAAGTATAGCCATATATCTTTTTTTGGAGTAATGCGAAGTTTATCAAAATTTAGCTCTAAACCTGCTAAATACATTAAAAGGAGAAAGCCGAAACCACTAAAATAATCAATAAAAATTGTTGAAGAACTATTAACGTTAATAAATGTTCCAATTAACATACCAAATATAATTTCTCCAACAGCAGATGGTAACATTAGCCTTCTACTAATAAAAGGCATAAAAAAAGCACCTATCGCCATTAAGAATAAAATGATAGCTTCAGTTTCATTCATTTGATTGCTCGTCAGGCAATACGAGGACACTAACGCTACTTCTTGCAGCAAGAAGATAAGGCACGTGAGGATTTAAAAGACTAATAGTATCGCTTGAATCAGCAGAAACAATTAGTAATAAATCCTTTTTTTTGCCAATTAAATTTAATGTTTCTTTAACTGGGTTACCCTCAATAAGATGATATTTTACCTTATGTCTCGTAATATTTTCATAATCTGTAATTAGATTTTGTCTAATTTTTATATCATTTTCATCACTTTTAGTTTTTAACGCTTTTGGTGGCACAACAAATACAATCTTAAATGGTATATCAAATAAAGATGCAATTTCTGCTCCTAATTCTAAAAGCCTATCTGGTATATTGCCATTAAAAGAAATTACTACTTCAGAATAAGGATATACTCCTCTTGTAATAAGAAAAGGACAATGGGATTTTTTAAAAAAGTATCTCATTTTTAAGTTTCGTATAGAAAATTTATCCATACCAGAAATTGCAATTAAGCCAATATCCTTAATATAAGTAATACCTCTAAAATTTTTTAAATCACCACCTTTTTCTATACCGTATTCTTTTAAAGTATTAATTTCATCTTCTGGTTTGAGTTTTTGTTTATCAATATCGTAATAAAGAAATTTTCTGCTTTTTGTTTTAGTATTAAAGCTAAAAAGCTCAAGTATATCTTTTTCTCGTAAATTGTCTGCTAAAACTCCAAAAACTTGTCCGTATTGTAGTGGAAATTCTGGTGTGCCTTTCATTAAAATATTAACTATATTTTCAACAACTTTAGGGTCGCCAATTAGTATAGCTCTATCGCCAATTTTCAACTGAAAATCACCGTCTGGCACGATAAATTTGCCTTCTCTATAAGCTGCTGCAACTCTCCAACGGCTAGGGCGTAAGTAACGCATCTTTCTATCAACTATATGAGAACGTCTTAATATTGAAACTTCTACAATTTCTCCCATACCTAAACCAATATTTGATGGGCGAGTATAATTTTTGTCAATAACACTTTCTATAGCTTCAATACCTATTAGCATAGGATTAATAACCTTTGCACCGTATTTTTCAAATTCCTTACCATCTATGTCATCACGATGCCATAAAATTATTAAAGGAATCTGCAAATTATATACTTCTCTTGTAATGCGACATATTTCTATAACTACATCATGGTCTTGAATTGAAGATACGATATGACTAATATCTGCTGTATTAATCTTCTTCCATGTAACAATACTTGAGGCTTCGCCTTCAATAGCTACTGCTTTAGGGTTATTTGAACAGAAATTATTAAGATTTTCTTTGTTTGAATCAACTATTAAACAATTATTATTCTTTAATAGAGATACTATTAACTGACGCTGAAAAAGCCCAAGTCCAAAAAGAAGAATTTTTTTGCTGTCCATAGTATCTCCATAAATGTTGATATTAAAAGTATCATAATATTTTTAATTGAAGTTGTCAAAAAAGAATAGTTAAAAATTATAAAGATGGTAAATTATAAAAATTATTACATATCATAATGCTTTACAAGGAAGTGTAACGACTAAGTAATCTAAGTAAAATGTAGTAGTGAAATTTTTACCAAAATATAACAATTTTAGGGCTAAATTTTTCTATAATTTATTGAGATTATTTAACATAAATCTGATAACAATATTTTTTATAGATTAAATAATATCTCATTTGTTGTAATAATTATTTGAATTTTACTTAAAAGAAATAAAGATTTTTTCGTGCTTTTAAATGTAGATAAATTATAAAAAAAAAGTCAGAAATATAAAAAATATCTCTGACTTTATTATAAGTAAAACTATCAAATTTAAATTATGCTCCCCAAGATTTGAGCTTTTCCCTTGCTAAATCTGCCGATTTAGTTTTTGGATATTTTTTAACTAAAGATTTTAATTCTTTAACGGCAGAATCTTTTTGTCCCATATTGTGATATACGTATCCAATTTTTAGCATTGCATCTGGAACTTTGTTAGATTTTGGATATTTGTTAATAACTAACTCAAAAGAAGATAAGGCATTCTTCATATCATCAACGGAATAATAAGTTTCTCCTATCCAATATTGAGCATTTCCTGCTAATTCATCTTTTGGATATTTATCTATAAACTCTTGAAATTTTTCACGAGCTTCTTTATATTTACGCTGTCTTTTAAGTTCAATTGCATAAGAATATATACTATTTTTTGCTGCTGAAGAATCTTCTATGATTATGATTTGTTGGTCGCCTGATTTTTGGGCATCTGCAATATTATTGTTAGCTTTATTTACTGTTGATGAATCAGTTGGAAGGGTGCCACCACTTTTAAGTATCATTATCTCATTACTTAAATATGCAATTTCTGAACGTAATTCGGCAATAGCATCTGTATTTGCAATAATATCTGCATTGGCAGTAGAATTTGCAGTTTTTAAATCTTCAATACTCATTTGGTTGTCTGTAATAGATTTTTGCACTATAACAAGTTCTTCATTAATGTTAGAAATACTTTTATTAACAGCATCTCCAGAAGTTGTAGCACAAGATATTGTCATCAACGACAATGGTAAAAGAAAAAATTTCTTCATCTAATCATATCCTCACTTTAATCTAACATAAAATCATCAATAGTTTTTATAAGAAAATTCAATTCTGGTTTACCAATAAACATATTAGCACCAATTGATTTAAGTTTACGTTCATTTTCTTCACTTGCCATAGATGAAAATACTAAAATAGGCAAGTCTTTAAATTGTTCATATTCTCTAATTGTGCGAACGAGATAATCGCCACTAGTTCCTGGCATCTCAAGGTCTGTAACAACTATATCTGGACGAGAATTTTTCATTTTGTCTAATAAATCTCCTCCATCGTTAAAGGCAGATACAGTATATCCAGCCTTGCTTAAATTTTTAACAAGCAATTTTCTGATAACTGGAGAATCTTCTGCAAGAAAAATTCTTTTACCAGCTCTTTCGTGAATACGTGATAAATCAATCTCTGCTTCTTGGCTTGTCATAGTAGTAGGGTTAATTTCTGCAACTATTCTTTCAAAATCTAATAATTGGACTAAATTACCACCGATATTTACTACTCCTAACACGGCATCAACAAGTTGCATATCTGTCATTGTTGAATAGTCTCTAATATCTGCCCAAGTAATACGGTGAATACGCACAACTTCATCAACTAAAAAACCATTAGCTGCACCATTAAAATAAGTAACTATGACTTTTGATTCTTTAAGTTCTTCATCAGAACAAGGACCTTTAATATTAAGCCATTGACCAAGGTTTATAATAGGAACTAACGATTGACGTATATTAGCAGTTCCAATAATAGTGTGGTGTGCATCTGGCACTTGAACAACTTCTGGAATAACTATAACTTCACGAACTTTTGCAACATTGATGCAAAAGTGATAAGGCTTTATGCCATTAATAATAAATTCTACAATTTCAAATTCATTAGTTCCAGCTTCAAGTAAAATATTGTGTTGTAAAGCCATAAAACACTCCTAAACTATGTCAAAAATGTTATAATTAATACAATTTTACAAAAAAAATGTATTAATATCTATATAACAAATTTTCAATTACTTTATACTATACAATAATTATCTATTAAATAAAAGAAAAAAATTAAATTATTGGTGTTTTTTTGCAAAAATTATTTAATTCGTAAATTCATATAAATATTGCGACAAAGGATAATTTCTTTAAATTTTTTCTAAACCTTTTTTCAGAAATAAATTTGTCTACACTTAATCAAGGTTAAAATTACTATTATATGGTTTTTTGTTGGATTACTTCCTCGTTTCACTTCTCGTAATGACCGTCTAAAAGTCATTGGGAGGTGATTACGAAAAAACATTCGTTTTTTTTAGTGCAATTTATGTCCTGAAATTGTTACATTTTGGTAAAAATTTCGTCCTAAAAATTTTTTTTAAATAATTTATTTTAATTTTAAACTATTTTTTATTGTAATTGTTATTTAAAATAGTTAGTATCTATATTATGATGAAGAAACTATGTCTATTAATTTTTTTGTTATGTTTTTATGTTGAAAGCTCTTTTGCCCAAGAACTTTTTATTCGTAATGATAAGTATTATACAGAGCTTTATTTAAAAGTTGATACATCTCAAATTAGGTCTGTGTCAAAAAATAAAGATTCTGTTGATGTTTATTTTCTTAAAAATTTAAAGGCACCTTTTTCAAAAACTTTTGAAGACAAGTTTTTGTCATCAGTTTCTGCAAAAAATAATGTTTTTTCAGTGTTTTTAAAACCAGATTCAGAATTTACTGTAGTAAATGACGAAAAAGGTATAAAAATTGTTGCAACTAATAAGAAAACTAATTCAGATATTTTATCTAGTTACGGTATAAATAATCCTTTGTTATCTGTTGATAGTAATGAAGATGCTAATCAAGAAGAAGCCTTAAATCGTGCCGATGCTTATATTACTAATAAACAATTTGCAGAAGGTGCTAGGGAGTTAAATAATATAATCCAAAAATCAAATAACGATTTTTATCGTCAAGAGGCTTTTTATAAATTAGGGCAAACTTATCTATTAATGGCCCAATACGATGAAAATTATTTAGTTGATGCTTATAATACTTTTGATGATTTTATTCGTTTATATCCAAATAATTTTAGAGCAGCAGATGCAATGATGAAGTCTGCAGAGGCAAAAGAAAAAGCAAATCAACTTTTTGAAGCAGCATTTACTTACGAAAAAATATACGAAACTGTCCCAGATATAGAGACTAAAAGATACGCCCTTAATAAAATTGCAGAAATTTACGTTACTGTTGGACAGTTAGAAAAAGCAATAGATGTATATAAAGAATATTTGAAAAAATTTAGAACTGGCAAAGATGAAATTTATACTAATATAGGTATGATTTTTTATGATTTAAGAGAATTTGACCTTGCTTATGAATATTTTTCTCTTCTTGACTTAGATAAAGTAATAAACGACCCAAAAAATGATGTTGATAGATTATTTGCTATAGCAAAAAATATGGAGCTAAAAAAACAATACGATAAAGCGTTAAAATTATATAATGTAATATACGAAAAATATCCAGATTCTGAAAAGTCTAATGATGCAATATTGTTATCTGCTTCAATATTAGAAAAAACTGGCAGAGTTAATGAGGCTGATGAGTTATTATTAAAGTTAAAAGAAATGTTTCCAGATAGAAATAGTGGCCAACAAGCTACAGTATCTTATGCACAAAAATATTTAACTACAAAGCCTTATGCTTATTGGCAAGAATTTTTTAAAGACTTGCTTTCTCGTCCAGATGATTTTGGTTTACACGAACAAGCAAAATATATGCTTCTTGATGCAATGGGTAGAGAAAATAATATTGATGGCATTATAAATGGTGTTCCACCATATTTAGCAGAATATCCAAATTCTCCTCATAAAGATAAACTTACTAAGTTACGTGAAGAATTTATGTATCATAAAGCAGCGTCAACTTTTACAGACGGTAATTTTCAAAATGCAGAACAACAACTTAATACATTTTTGCAAGAATACCCAGAAACAGCCCATGTTGGCACATCTGCATCTATGCTTTTAGATATTAAATTTGATAAAGTAAAAAAGAAATACGATGACGGCAATTATTCTGCAGTTATAAGAGAGTCAGAAGCCCATATTGCAGAAAACCCAAATAGTAAAGAGTTGGCAAGGTGGTTTATACTTCTTGATGATTCAAGATATAGAGATTTATCAATTATATATTCGTCTCAAGATTGGCCAGCCTCAAGGGTTGCTGCTCGTCAATATTTGTCATCTTTTCCAAAAGGTAGGCACGTTGAAACTGCCATTGAAATTCTTGAAAAATCTTTTATTACTCCTTTAGAAGCAACTTATAAAAAAGGCGATTTTAAAGATGTAATAAAATTATACGATGCAAATAAAGATTGGATAGAAAAACAACAAAATAAAAATTTTAAAGATAGAGTTGCTACATTAACAGCTTTAAGTGTTTATAAACTTGGCTCACCTATTAAAGCTCGCCAGTTATATGAGACTATTACTCCAAATAATTCTATAGATTACTCTATATTAGGTTTAGTTTTAGGAGATAAAACGAAAACTTTTGACGTAAATGCTTTTGATGAACCTACATTAAGATACGTTATTGGCGAAGTAGAACAACTTGATAGTAATTCTGCCATTAGTATGCTAAAACAATATACTAAAAATCCAAAACTTGCTACTTCAATAGAGTATGCCATTGCAAAAAATACTCCACAAGATGCTAAACGACAAGAAATTTTAATGGACGTTTATAACACTATATCAAATAATCCAGCTGCTGCTTTTGATGGTAGTAATGATGTAAACCTTGATATAGGTTTGATATATTATAGAAAAAACGATTTTAAAAATGCTGTAATACCATTAAAAACATTTTTAGACAATTATAAAGAAAAAGACGATAAAAGGGCAGAAGCATTGTATTATATGGGCAAATCTTTTATTGGATTAAACGATGCTCAACGTGGATTTCTATATTATAACGAAATTATAGAAACTATACCATCATCAATTTACGCTGGTATTGCAAAAAGTGAACTTGATGAAGATATGTGGAAACAAAATCTTAATAGGTTTTAGATAGTGGACGAAATTAAAGACAACAAGCAATTAGACATAAATTTATTAAATGAAGTATTTGAGGCAGTTAATAAAACGACAGAAAGTCTTAAAGCCTCTTATTCTGTATTGCAACAAAAATTAGAAGAAACCCAAGAACTTCTTGATTCTGTATTAGATAATACTAACTCTGCAATTATAGCTGGCGATAGCCAAAAGGGAGTTTTTTTAAAAAATAAAAAAGCTAAAGAATTGATAACAGAATTAGGTGAAGAAAAAATTTTTTCTATACTTCAAGCAGTATCATCATCTGGAGTGCATGATTATACAGATCAAGAAAGCAAAAGGTCTTTTAGGTTGAGTGTTAGCTCCTTAGGTAGCGATAAAAAAAGTGGTTTTATTTATGTAATGGACGATATTACACGACTTAAAGGGCTTGAAGCTGAAAAATTGCGTAATGAAAAATTGCAACTTATGGGAGAAATGGCTGCAAATATAGCCCACGAAGTTAGAAACCCGTTAGGGTCTATAGAATTGTATGCGTCTTTATTATCAAGGGATTTAGAAAAAGAACCAGAAAAAAAACGCCTTACAAGTTCTATTATAAAAGGTGTTAGAACTATAAATGCAGTTATATCAAATACTCTACTTTTTACTAAAGAAATTAAAGTTAATCCAAAAGAGTATATTTTAGCAGATATTGTTGATGAAGTAGTTTTATATTTACAGCATATTATTAGAGATAAAAAAGTTAAATTTTTAAATAAATTAGATGAAGAGCATTCAGTATATTGTGATAGTGATATGTATAAACAAGTTGTTATGAATTTGATAGGTAATGCTTGTGATGCAGTTAAGGAGAACGGAATTATAGAGGCTTCATCTTACATAGACGATAAAAATACTTATCTTGAAATAAAAGATAATGGTTGTGGAATAGATAAAGATATGTTAAGTCGCTTATTTATGCCTTTTCAAACGACTAAAGCTAAGGGAACAGGTTTAGGTTTGTCTATAGCGTATAAAATTATTAAAGCCCACGGTGGCGATATCATAGCAGATAGTAACGGAAAAAATTATACTAAATTTACTGTAATTTTGCCTTTAAAAAATCCTTTAAATGATGAGGGTTAAGATGGAAAATAAGAAAATATTAATTGTTGATGATGATGACAATATGCGTGAAGCGATGAAAGAGACAGTTAGCCGTATGGGTATAACTGTTGACACTGCTGAAAATGGCAGAAAAGGTTACGAAAAAGCAACATCATCTTTATACGATTTAATCATTAGTGATATGCGTATGCCAGATATTGATGGTTTATCAATGTTTGAAATGTTAAAGGCTACTGGTATAAAAACTCCAGTTTGTTTCGTTACTGCTTATGGTTCTGTTACTGGTGCAGTTGAGGCATTAAAAATCGGTGCATACGATTATATTTTAAAACCTTTTTCTCCAGAAGTTATAGAAGAGCTTATTAGAAGAACTTTTGCATTATCTGCAACAGATACTATTAATAAGAATATTCAAAAAGATAATAATACAAAACCTACTATATATAAAAGTCATTATATGGAGCAAGTTTTTTCTTTAGCAAAAGATGTTGCAGGTAGCCAAGCAACAGTTCTTATTACTGGAGAGTCTGGAACTGGTAAAGAAGTCCTTGCAAGGTTTATTCATGAAAACTCTTTTCATAAAGATGGTCCTTTCGTAGCTGTAAACTGTGCTGCTATACCAGATAACTTAATAGAAAGTGAACTTTTTGGTTATGAAAAAGGAGCTTTTACTGGGGCAAATAATAGAAAGATAGGTAAATTTGAAGCAGCAGATGGAGGAACTCTTCTCCTTGATGAAATAGGCGAAATACCTATACACCTTCAAGCAAAACTTTTGAGAGTGCTACAAGAAAAAGAAGTAGAAAGATTAGGAGGCGTTAAACCAGCAAAAATTAATACACGTATCCTTGCTACTACTAATCGCAACCTTAAAACTATGGCAGATGAAGGCACTTTTAGAGAAGATTTATATTATCGTTTAAATGTTATTAGTATAGAATTACCACCTTTAAGAAAAAGAAAGGAAGATGTTGCTCATTTATCTGATTTTTTCATTAAAAAGTATTCTGATATTAATAATAAACCAGTTAAACCTCTTTCTGAAAAAGCTCTTGAAGCATTACAGAATTATGAGTGGCATGGAAACGTGCGAGAGTTAGAGCATACTATAGAAAGGGCAGTTGTTTTATCTAAGGGTAATACAATTTCTTCTGGCGATTTATTTTTGCACGGTATTACAGTAGAAAATTTTAGAGAACATCAAGAAGAAGAAAAACCGATAGTAAAAGAAACAGTTGAAAATATACCTCAATTAGAGGAAGATAAAAATATAGAACAAAATATTAAACATAATGATTCATCAAATGTTGGCAGAACTATTGCAGATATGGAGCAAGAGCTTATTTTAAATACACTAAAAGAAGTAGGTGGCAATAGAACTAAAGCATCAGAAATTTTAGGTGTTACTGTTAGAACGTTACGAAATAAGCTAAACGAGTATAAAGAAGCCGGTATTGATGTTGAAGAATTTTTAAAATAGAGGCTTAACCTTGAAAGAAGAATTAACGAGTAAAATTAAAGAAATTGCAAAAGAAATGTTAAATCAAGCTGGCATAAGTGATGATGTGCCAAGTTTTACAGTAGTAATACCAGACGATGAGGCTCATGGTGATTACGCAACCAATATTTCTATGCAGCTATCAAGATATTTAAGAAAAAATCCAAAAATAATAGCAGAAGAATTATCACAAAAGATTGTAGAAGCCTTTAATAATAGTATTAGTGCCGAAGTTGCTGGCGTTGGCTTTATTAATTTTACAATATCTAAAGAGGTATTTCATAAGATTTTAACAGAAATAATTGATGATAAATTATTTTTTACTAATAATTACGGCAAAGGCAAAAAAGTTTTAATAGAATTTGTTAGTGCAAATCCTACTGGTCCATTGCATATTGGTCATGGTAGGGGTGCAGCTTACGGCGATAGTCTTGCACGTATTCTTTCTGTATCTGGTTATAAGGTATCAAGAGAATATTACGTTAATGATGCTGGCAACCAAATGAATAATCTTGCATTAAGTGTATATAGTAGAATTGAAGAGATAAAAGGAATAGATACAATCTTTCCAGAAAATGGCTATCATGGAGATTATATAAAAGAGATTGCAGAGACTGTTTTAAAAGAAAATAGTAAAATCTTAGAAATAGATAAAGAAAAAGCTCTTGAAATTTGCCTTAATAAAGCAGTAGAAGTTATAAAATCTACTATTGAAAAAGATTTAAAGAATTTTAGAGTAAGTTTTGATAATTGGTTTAGTGAAAAGAGTTTATATAAATCTAAAGCAGTAGAAAAAACTTTAAAAAAATTAAAAGATTTAGGTCAAACTTATGAAAAAGATGGTGCTTTATGGCTTTATACAGAAAATAAGGGCGATGATAAAGATAGGGTGTTAAAAAAGTCAAGTGGTGAATATACGTATTTTGCTCCTGATATAGCATACCATTTAGATAAATATAAAAGGGGTAACGATTTTTTAATAGATGTTTGGGGTGCAGATCATCACGGATATATTAAACGTATGACTTGTGCAATTGAAGCATTAGGCTACAAGGCAGAAAGTTTTGAAGCCTCATTAGTCCAAATGGTAAATTTAATAAAAGACGGCAAAAAAGTTAGTATGTCAACTAGAAGTGGCTCCTTTATTCCTATGGAGTGGCTAATAAATGAAGTTGGAACAGATGCTGCAAGATTTTTTTATAATATGAGAAGCCACGATGCCCAATTTGATTTTGATATAGATTTAGCAAAAGCTCATTCATCAGATAATCCAGTTTATTATATTCAATACGCCCATGCAAGGGTATATAGCCTTATTGCTAATGCAGAATCAAAGGGTCATAAATTTCAGCGTAAAAGTGGCATAGAAAGGTTGATAGATAAATCAGAAATAAATTTAATAAAGGATATGATTCGTTTAAAATACGTAATAGAAACTTCAGCAATACATCTTGAACCTCATAGAATAACTTACTATCTACAAGAGCTTGCAAGTAGTTTTCATTCGTATTATTATGCTAATCAGATAATCAGCTCTGACAAAGATTTGACTAATGCAAGGCTTACTCTTTGCGAAGCTGTGGCTATAACTATAAAATACGCCCTTGATTTACTTGGCGTTTTTGCACCGGAGAGAATGTAATATGGCAGACAAAGAAAAATCTAAAGGTTCTTTTAGGGACACAATATTAATCGTATTCGTTGTAATTCTATGTTTTGGACTTACTATATATGGTATTGTCTATCTTACTGGTAAAGTTTTTACTAACGAAGAAAAAATAGAAATTGCAAAACTTAAAAGTGAAAAAATTTCTACAGATCCAGAAAGTGGCGATGTATTAACATTTTCTTCAGAAAAAGAGAAACCTATAGTTGATAATATTACTCAAGATTTAGAAGAAGATAGTAATAATGTAGAACAAAATGAAGAGCCAACTCATAAAGTTGTAGTAGGTAATAAAATAGCAAGTGATAATCAATCTAACGTAAAGAAAGAAAGTCAAAAAGAAGTAACTAAACAAAAAGAACAAGAAAAGCAAGTAAAAAAAGAGCAACCTAAAAAACAAGTTAAAGAAACTCCAAAAAAAGAAGAAAAACAAGTTGCTAAAGTAGAAAATAAAAAACCAGTTAGCAATATGAAGTCAAAGGGAGCTTTTGTTGTTCAAATTATGGCAGTTAAAAATTTGAAAGAAGCAGAAAAAGAAGCAAATAAATATAGAAATATATGTAGTGATGTATTTATTCAAAAAGCAGATTTAGGTTCAAAAGGAACTTGGTATAGAATTAGATGTGGTGCTTCAAATTCAAAGGCAGAAGCATCAAAAACGAGAGATTTATTAAAACAAAAATTTAAAGGAATTACACCTCAGGTGGTTAGCAATAAATAATGATAAAAATAATATGTAGTGTTTTTATATTGTTTTTTATAGTAACGAATTCTTTTAGTAGTATTGATAATACACAAATAAAAAAAGAAAATATAAATGGTGCTCAAGTTTTTGTTATTGATGAAAAATATAAGACGGATTTTGGTGCTTTTTTTAGAGAAGCAAAGTTAAAGGGTGTTAATACAGTCTTTTTTAGAGTTTTTCATAATCAAGGTGATAGGTATCACTTTAATATTAAAAGTGATTGTAAATCTGGTGTTTACTTTAAAACTACAGAATTATGCACAGTAAATGATATTTTATCTCAAGCTATTAAATCTGCTCATAATAATGGCATAAAATTATATGCGTGGGTAGCAACGAGAAGTCTTACCGATTTGAAAGAAGAAAAATATATGTCTAAATCTTTTTCTCCAGACGGTAGTATATCTTTAGGCTACGGTGCAAATATATTTAATAATGAAGTTAGAAAAAAATTGATTAAGATTTTTCAAGATTTATCATTATACGATATTGATGGCATATTATTTCAAGACGATTTTATCATAAAATATTCAGAAGGTGCCGATAAAGAGGCAAAAGATTTGTTTTTTGCAGAAACTGGATTAAAGGCAGAAACATCAAATTTTTTTAAAGGGACTAAAGAATATAATGGAAAATTAACTTTTACTGGGTTTAAAGATGAATTTTATACTTGGGCAAACTGGAAAGCTAACCACTTATCAAAATTATTTGAAGAGTTAAAATTAACTGTAAAAAGAAGAAATCCAGATGTAGTTTTTGTAGCTAATATATATTATGAAACGCCAATTTATCCAGATAAGGGTCTTGCTTGGTATTCTCAAAAAATTCCATTACTATTAGAAAAAGGTGCAGACTATTTAGCTGTAATGGGTTATCACGAGCAAATATCAAAAGAAATGAATAAGAATATCTTTGATACATCAATATTTATTGGCGATATTGCAGCAGCTGCAAAAAATGAAGCAGAAAAGTATAATGGTGGAGTTATTATGAAACTTCAAACATTATCTTTTGAAAATACAAAAAATCAAATTCCAAAGGATATTTTTAAAAATATATGTTTGCAAATAGCAAAGACAAATAACATTAATATAGCTATAGTGCCAGTATTTAATTCTGACGATATATATAGCGAATGTTATAAGTGAAGTATATAAGGAGAAGTAAATGAGAGTAGGTATAATTGGTGGTGGTATATCTGGAATTAGTTTAGCCAGCAAACTTGCATTGATGAAAAAAGCTGGTAAAGATATAGATATTATACTACTTGAAGCCACAGATGAGTTAGGTGGCACAATGAAAAGTGTATGTAGAGATGGTTTTGTTGTAGAGTCTGGCACTAATGGTTTCTTAGATAGCAAACCTTATACTACAGAAACTTTTAAAGAAGCTGGATTAGAGAAAAATTTTGTTAGAAGTAACGATAATGCAAGAAAGAGATTTATACAAAGAGATTCAAAACTTCACAAAATTGAAATGAGTCCAAAATTTTTAACATCAAAACTATTATCCTTTAAAGGAAAATTAAGAATAGTAGGCGAATTTTTTGTCCCACAGAAGAAAGATAACGAAGATGAGACTTTAGCAAATTTTACTAAACGTAGATTAGGGGAAGAAACATTAGATTATTTAATTGGCCCTATGGTATCTGGAGTTTTTGCTGGAGACCCAGAAAAAATGAGTTTAAAATCTTGTTTTCCAGTAATTTATAATTTAGAAAAAGATTACGGTGGATTAATTAAAGGTTTATTTAAAAAGAAAAACAAAAAAGGTAGTCCAGCAGGTCCATCGGGAGTATTAACTGCATACGTAAATGGCATGGGACAAGCATTAAATGATTTAGCAGAAGTATCAATAAAAAATGGTGCAAATATTATAAAAAATAGTCCAGTAGAAGAAGTTGTTAAAGAGGGCGATATTTATAAAGTTACAGTTAATGGTGGCAAGGTTTATGAATTTGATAAACTTGCAATCACTTGTCCTGCTTATGCGTCAGCAAAATTTTTGAAAAATTTAAATGGTAGATTATCAGAAGTTTTATCATCTATTCCTTATTCTCCAATGTTTGTTGCAGGTTTAGGTTTTAATGATGAGGATATAAAAGACGCAATAGACGGTTTTGGTTATTTAATTCCAGAAAAAGAAAAGAGAGGAATATTAGGCACACTTTTTACATCTTCAATGTTTCCGTCTCAAGCACCAAAAGGTAAAAAACTTTTAAGAATAATGGCTGGTGGTGATAGACATCATGAAATACTTGAAAAAACAAACGAAGAATTAATAGATATTTGTATAAAAAATGTTTCAGATATTTTAGGTGTAGTAGGCAAACCTTGTTTAGTAGAATATTTTCGTCATGAAAAAGCTATACCTCAATACCATGTCGGTCATAGTGAAAAAGTAGCAGAAATTGAAGAAATATTAAAAGGTTTTAATGGCTTATATATTGGTGGCAATGTATTATACGGTATTAGTTTAAATGATTGCACTCGTGTAAGCCAAGAAATTGCAGAGAAAATAAAAGCAGAGCTACATTAATAAAGAAGATTTAATTATTATAGACAAAATTTTATAAAAAAATTACTATACTGTAAATTAATGTGAGAGAATTATTGATGAATATATCAGTAGGGCAAAAGATATATAATTTAGCGTTAGATTTATATCCTATTAACAGAAGTTTAACTGGTAAGGGTGTGTTAAAATCATTAGAAATAATTTCTAATTATATTGCTGATTATTCTGGTGCTAAATTGTATATACATAATGTCCCTACTGGATATAAGGCTTTTGATTGGGAAGTTCCAAAAGAATGGGATATTGAAGAAGCATATATAGATGACGAATACGGCAATAGAATTATAGATTTTAAAGATAACAATTTGCACGTATTAGGTTATTCTACTTCTGTAGATAAGTGGGTTTCATTAGAAGAATTGAAACAATACATTTATACTGATAAAAATCAAAAAGATGCTATCCCCTATGTTACATCTTACTATAAGGAACGTTACGGATTTTCAATGACTTACAATCAATTACAGTTATTAAAAGATTGTAAGTATAGAATGGTTATTAAATCAAAACTTTTTAATGGCAATTTGTCTTATGGCGAAGTAGTTATTAAACCTACAGAGATAGAGCATAATATTGATAGGGGGGGGGTCAATGGCTTTTATAAAAATGAAATTCTTTTTTCAACTTATATTTGCCACCCATCTATGGCAAATAATGAATGCTCTGGGCCAGCACTTATATCAGAATTAATCAATTACGTTCAATCTATTAAGAATAGACGTTATACGTATAGGTTTCTATTTATTCCAGAAACTATAGGCTCAATAGTATATTTAAGCAAAAATATTAATCATTTAAAACATAATTTAAAAGCTGGATTTGTAGTAAGTTGTGTTGGTGATGATAAATGTTATTCTATGATTAACTCAAGATACGGTAACTCTTTTTCTGATAAAGTTTTAAAAAATATTTTAGATTTTCATTGTGATTATAAAACGTATTCTTTTTTAGATAGAGGAAGTGATGAACGCCAATATAATGCACCAAATGTTGATTTAGGTGTTACAACATTTTGTAGAAGTAAATTTGGTGAATACGAAGAATATCATACATCAAAAGATAATATGGATTTTGTCAGTCCTGCTGGATTTGAAGGTAGTTTCGATGTTTTAACTCAAGTAGTAGAGGCAATAGAATATAATAAAAAATACGAAATAAATGTTTTATGTGAACCAAATTTAGGTAAACGTGGCTTATATCCAACTATCAGTCAAAAAGGAAATTACGATAACGTTAAATCAATGATGAATTTTATTGCTTATGCTGATGGTAATAATGATTTAATAGATATTAGCAATATTATTGGTGTTCCAGTTAAAGATTTAATAACAGTCGTAAATAAATTATTAGATAATAACTTGCTTACTAATAAGTAAAGGTAATTAATAATGGGATTTTCATATACAGATTATTTTAAACAGTTGCAGTTAAAAGATTACGATGTAATTGTTCTTTTTTCAGATATATCAAAATTAATTTTTCAAGAAAGAAAAAAAGGTGTTCAATTTGATGTTAAATTATTTTTAAAATCAATTAAAGATTGGATTTTACCACATCAAACTTTGCTTATTCCTACATTTAATTGGGGCTTTTGTAATGGAGTTCCTTTTGATTATAAAAAAACTCCTTCATCAGTAGGAGCAATGGGAAATTTTGTGTTAAAGGATAGTGATTTTAAACGGAGCAAACACCCTATATACTCTTTTGCTATTTACGGAAAAGATAGAGATAAACTTTGTGAAATTGATAACAAAAGTGCTTTTGGAATAGACTCTATTTTTTCGTATATAAGCAATTCAAATTCTTGTCAAGTTGGTATAGATATAAATATTTTTACTATAGCCCATTTTATAGAAGAAACAGAATTTATTGATAAAATGGAGCATAGGTATCTAAAATCTTTTACTTACGATTATATTGATGAATTTGGTAACACACAAAAAAAAGATTATATTATGCTTGTTAGGAATTTAGATAAAGATGTAGTAATTGATGTTAATCCATTAAGGGAATACGTAGTTAAAAATAATATTAGTAAAGTTATTAAAATTAATGAAATTGAATTTTTCTTTACAAAAACTTCAGATTTACTTGAAGTAATTAGAAAAGATTTAAGAGAAACTGGTGGCAAATTATACTGCTCATATATTGGGCAAAAGGGCTTGGTGTAAAAATATGAATTTAGTTGAAAGTTTTAAGGAAAATATTAGCAAAAAAGATAGATTACAAGCTAAATATATGCACGATAATATACCAAATTTAACTGATGAAGAATTGCTATCTTTGGAAAACCTTTTAAAATATTTTATCTCAAAGGGCGAAACTATTGATAGTATGGTAGATGCGTATTTAAATATTATAAAAGTATATAATACAACTCATCGTGAGTTTCTAAAAACTGGAAGATATAGGTATTCAAAGTTTAGTGAAGTATGCGACAAAGTTTATTATAATAAAGAATTTATGCACCAATATATGCTAATGCAAAATATAAGCCAGTATTTATTTATTACACATTTAGAAATAACGAGATATTTCAAAAATATGCTTATAAAAAATAATTTTAGTAGTGGTAGATATTTAGAAATAGGTCCAGGGTATGGAAACTATTTTATGTTAGCCCTAAAACATACTAATATGGATTTTTATGAAGGTATAGATTTATCAAAAACATCTGTAGAAGGCTCTATTGAATATATAAAAGCTAATATAAGCACATCTAAACCTTATGAAATAAAATTACAAGACTTTTATCATTATGATAGTAAAGATAAAATTAAATTAGTCGTATCTACAGAAGTTTTAGAACACGTTGAAGAACCTCAATTATTTTTAGAGAAAGTTAGAGATATTTTATCTAATGATGGTTTAGCTTTTATTACAACAGCAATAAATGCTCCAGCTCTTGATCATATATACTTATTTAATAATAAAGAAGAAATTTTTGAAATGGTAGATAAAGTTGATTTAAAAATAGAAGATTATATTTGTCTTACTAGTAATAAAAAATCATTAGCTCACGCAGAACAAAACAAAGAACCTATAGTTATAGGTCTCTTATTAAGGCGTAAATAATGCAAAAATCTGTTTTAGAATATTTAGAAAATTCTGTTATAAAATATCAAGATAAGGTAGCTTTTTTTGATAAAGATAATAAGCTAACTTATAAGGAAGTTTATAATAATAGTAAATCAGTTGCATCTTATATTATTAAAAATAATAATATTTTTAATGAACCAATAGCTATTTTGTTACCAAAAAATATTTATTCATTAGTAGCTTTTTTTGGAGTTACTTATAGTGGTAATATATATGTGCCAATAGATATAAAACAACCTATAGATAGGATTAAAAACATTTTTAGCACATTAAAACCAAAAATAGTTATAGTAAATAGTGATACAGAAAATATATTAAAAGAATTAGATTATAATGAAAATGTTATTGATATTAATAATATTTTAAATACTAAAATAGATGATATTATAATAAACAAAATTAGAAAAAAACAAATCAGCACTAATCCGTTATATATTCTTTTTACTTCTGGCTCAACGGGAACTCCAAAAGGTGTTGTAATTAATCATCAATCAGTAATTGATTATATAGACTGGGTTCAAGATACTTTTTTCTTTGATGATAGCGATATTTTTGCCAATCAAGCACCATTCTTTTTTGATAATTCTGTATTAGATATTTATACAACTTTAAAAGTAGGTTGTTCAATGTATATCGTTCCAGAAATGTTATTTACTTTTAAAAATAAATTATTACAAGAATTAGAAGACAAAAAAGTAACGAGTATTTTTTGGGTGCCATCAGTTTTAATCGGTATTGCTAATAGCAATCTTTTAGAAAAATATAATTATAAAGGTTTAAAAAAAATACTTTTTGCTGGCGAAGTTATGCCAAATAAACAACTTAATATATGGAGAAAATATTTACCAAATCCAATATACGCAAATTTATATGGACCTACAGAAATAACTGTAGATTGTATATATTATATTGTTGATAGAGAATTTAACGACGATGAACCTTTGCCTATAGGTTACCCTTGTAATAATACAGATATAATTTTATTAAAAAGTGATAACACTTTAGTAAGTAATCAAGAAATAGGCGAAATATGTGTAAAAGGAATTTCTTTATCTATAGGGTATTATAATAATAAAGAAAAAACAGACGAAGTATTTATTCAAAATCCAATTAATAACTCATATAGAGAAATTATATATAAAACTGGCGATTTAGCTTATTATAATGATAGAAAAGAAATTATTTACGTTGGTCGTAAAGATTTTCAGATAAAACATAATGGCTATAGAATTGAAATTGGAGAAATTGAAACTGCTGTATCATCAATACAAGAAATAAATAACCAATGTGTATTGTATGATGATTTAAATAAGGAAATTACATTATTTTACACTGCTAATAGTGAGCTTCCTATAAAATACTTACGAGAAAAATTATTATTAAAATTGGCAAAATATGCTATCCCAACAAAAATTTATTTTATAGACGAAATGCCACTTACTTTAAATGGTAAAATAGATAGACAATACTTAAAGAAAAAATATATTGGAGAATAAAATGGAAGAAAAAATTTTAAAATTATTAGAAAACATTAGACCAGAAGCAGATTACAAAAATAGTAAAGATTATATTATAGACGGCTTAATTGATAGTTTTGATATGACATCATTAATTGCTGCTATTGATACAGAATTTAATATTACAATTGATGAAACTGATATTGAAGCTGAAAACTTTGTCAACCTTGAAAGTATTACAAAGTTAGTAGAAAAATATTTAAAATAATTTATTTAGTAAAATAGTATTTTTTTTCTAAATTATTATTAATTATTTAAGTTTAAAGATAATATATAGCACTTTTTATTTGTATCGCTAAAGCCTTTATTCCTATAAATAGATAGTGCGTTTTTATTATCTTCTTTACACCAACATTCAAGGATACTATTTTCGTTCATTAAGTTGCACATAGAGTAAAAAAGAGAATTTCCAGTCCCTTTTAAAGATATTCTTTTATCTACTGCCCAATATTTTAATTGAGATACACTATTTTTTATATCAAATATAATGTAACCAGATATTTTATCATCTAATTTAATAATTAAAATTTGCTTATTATCAATAAGTTGGTATATTTCTTCCTTTGTTAAAAAATTATCAGTATATTTATCAAAAATTAATTTATGTAAATTAGATATTTCATTAATATTATCATAAGTTGGATAAATAACATTAGAATTAATGTTGATATTTATGTCATTTTTATTAATTTTTTTTGATAAATTGATTAAAGTATTTTGTAAAGTAAATTTATTATCTAAAAAAATATCTCTAATATT
>JAZSQT010000172.1:0-2636 GCA_045538075.1 Mucispirillaceae bacterium | reverse complement strand
TTAAAGAATATAATTAATATTATAAATATGTGATGTAACATTTTGTGATATATCAATTAAAATTTAAGGAATGTTTTTTAGGAAAGAATAAAATATCTCTTTAAAAAATTAATTAATAAAAAATTTTAGCAAGATGTTAATTCATTTAAACTGATATTAAATATTGGTTTATATTTTAATGTATCGCTTTCGTATAGAGTTATACTACTTGCGAAAAATGATTGTTTTTCAAAAAAAGCACAAGTTTTATTATACATTTTTTCAAATAATTCAACGTCTTTAATTTCTTTTATTCTTGCAATCGTTATATGAGATTTGAAAGGTTTTTCATCAAAATTAATATTAAACTTTTTAAGATTTTTTCTATAAGCATCAACGAAAGAAGATAATTTATCTGATTTACTATTAATATATATTATAGACGGCTCGCCTCGTCTTTTAAACATAGACAAGCTGTCTAAACGTATTTCAATAGGTTCTAACCGTAAAGATGTTAATGCTATTTTTACTTTTTCAACATTATCTATAGTTAAATTATTAAAGAAAGATAATGTTATATGAAACTTATTTTGATTAACGATATTTAATACAGCTGCTTTTCTTATATCTCTACATAAATTTGAATATATATTTTTTATATCATTATCTATATCTATTGCAACGAAAGAACGCATAATTCTACCTACTTTTTATTTACTATTTTTATTAAATATCTTATTAAATTCAACTTGATAATAAGATAGTAATGCTTTTTGCATATTTAATTGTTCTTCTAACGTTAAATCTTTTGGATAAAAATCTAAAACCTTATCTTTTGCATTTAACAATGAAGAACTCTTATTTACTATTCCAGAAATATGACCGATAGAAATAACTGCAAAACTTTTTTCGTCTTTGCAAAAAATATTTTCGCCTAAATAATCAGTTGCTACGTCTATATTAGCTAAAGAAATAATCGTTGGTGGCAAATCAATATGGCTTGATGCATTTTCTACAGTATATTTATCCTTTATCAACGGAGAATATATTAATAGAGGCACCCTATAATCTTCTGGAAATGAAGTTTTTTCAAAACGACCTAAATTATGGTCTGCTGAAATTATAAAAATAGTATTATTAAACCATTCTTCCTTTTGTGCTTTATTAAAAAACTCACCTAAACTCCAATCGGCATAAATTAAAGTATTTTTAAAGCCATTTTCTCCATCTTCTTCATAAGGAAATTTCATAAATTCTTGTGGCAATTTTGCATAAGGTGTATGAGTTGTGCCAGTAAAAATAAAAGCCATAAATGGTTTATTTTTGCCTTTATCTTTAATTTTATCTAATAATAAAAGATACGTTTCGTAATCCCAACCAAATTTTGATGCAGTTTTATTTGGATAGTCTAAAATAGTTTTAGTATCTTCCATACCGTAATACTCTTTAAAGCCTAAACTTTTTGCAATAGAATCCATATAAAAAGAACGCCTTTTTGACGATTGGATAAAAATTGTATCGTAATTATTATCGTGTAAAATTTTTCCTAAATTGCCTTTTGCCATAGTTTCTAAACCAAAACCTAAAGAGGGCAGGCCGTTTATTGGTGGAATACCTGTTAATACTGATTGAATAGCAGAAATACTACGTTTATCTGGTGCATAATGCTTATTAAATTTAATAGAATTTTTTGCAATATTATCAAAATTTGGCGTCAAAGATAAGTTGTTATTACTAAAAGAATCAGTATAGTAAGCACTCCAACTTTCAAGGAGGATAAATACTATATTAGGCTTAACTTCTTTATTGATAATAGGGTATTGACACGGCTTATTTGTATATAAATTTAGTATATTTTCTGCTTCTTTATCTGGAAAAACATTGTAATCAGAAGCAGTAGCATTACTTTGATGAGAATAATACTTGAAAGTGCTAAATAACCCGTTTAAAGTCAAATTTCCTAAATCTGAATTTCCTGAAACGTAAGCGTCAATAGTGCTTAAAGGTTTATCAGAAACAGTTCCACGAATTATTAAAAATATAACTCCAACCCACAAGACAAATACTATACCGTAATGCTTGTATGATTTTTCAAATTCCATATTGATATTAACAAACTTATTCCATAAAAAACTTAATATAACTATAAAAATTATAGCAATTATTAAAGGCAATATATAAACTTTTGCCATATCAAAAATAAAAGTAGTATCTTGACCCAATAAGAAAGGCTCGTTAGTTAAATGCCTATTGACGTAACCAAAATATAATACATCACTTGATAAAAAGAATATAAAAAATAAGTATAATGGAAACATTAACCATAAAACAATTTTATGATACAATTTGTTTTTAACTGGAAATAGAAGAAAGGCAAAAAACACAGCAGAAAAAGTAAAAAATATTGCTCCATCAAAACGTAAGCCTCTAATAAAAGATAGCAATATATCACTAAAAGAAAAATCTTTATATAAATCATTATACAAAATAAAAATTGATAACCTTGCTAAAAAGAATAAAAATATACCAAAAAAGGTTAAAATTAATAATTTTTTCGTTCTACTTAAAGTCATAAAAATTCCGTTAAACTTAATACTATTTTATATTTAGACGGTGATTAGCTAAATAAATATTAAATTACATATATTTTATTACGT
>JAZSQT010000121.1:0-6028 GCA_045538075.1 Mucispirillaceae bacterium | reverse complement strand
AAAAATATTTTTTTTAATTTACCCATTCACAATTAGCTATTTAAAATACTTGATGACTATATTAGTATCTGTTACAATAAATAAATTTTTAAAACGGTGGAATAAAGTATGTCTGATAATAGGCTTTGGGCTACTTGGCGAATGAAATATATTACTGAAAACAAACAAGAAAACACTTCTTGTATATTTTGCGACAAACCTAAAGAAAATCTTGATAGAGATAATCTAATCTTAAATAGAAGAAAAAATGTATTTACGATAATGAATTTATATCCCTACAATAACGGTCATATTATGGTTATTCCTTATAGGCATATTGCAGATATTTCAGAGCTTACCTTTGAAGAAAGTTCTGAAATGATGGAAGAGATAAAGTTTTTAGTAAAAATTATTAAAAAAGTAATGAACCCTGCCGGTTTTAATTCTGGTATAAATATGGGCAGTGCAGCTGGAGCTGGAATTGCTAGTCATCTTCATATGCACCTTGTTCCTCGTTGGCTTGGAGATACAAATTTTATGCCAGTAGTAGCTGAAACTAAAGTAATTTCTGAACATATTTTTGAAACTTATGATAAGTTACTTAATGCAATAAAAAATGAGGTTAAATAATGAAAATAATATTTACAATTATTAAAGCTGTTTTTATGGCGTATCTTGTAATATTTGCAGTTATAAATATGCAACAAGTTCAGCTTACACTATTTTTTGGTATGCAACCTATTAAAATGCCTATGTTTTTATTTGTTATAATCACTTTATTTTTAGGTTTTTTAGCAGGTATTTTTTTAATGGTAAGCGATAAATTTTCAAATTCAAGAAGTATTAAACGTTTAGAAAAACAACTTTCAAAATCAGAAACAGAAATTAGCCGTTTAAAAAACATACCATTACAAGATAATATTGAAATTGAAAAAGAAAATAACGAAACTAAAGAAAGTGGCAATCAAAATGAAGCAATAAAAGAAGTATTAAGGTAATTTATATGTCTTATACTGTTTATATTATAATATTTATTTCTGTTTTTCTTATTATTTTATTATCACTTTTTTTATTTAAACAGAAAAAAAATAGCACTTCTGTTAGCAAACCGTCTCTTATTAAAGGTTTTTCATCTATTTTTGAAGGTGATGACAAAAAAGCCCTTGATGAACTTCGTAAACTTGCTTTAAGTGATAATGGGTCAATAGAAATATATTTATCTATTGCTTTTTTATATAGAAAATTAGGAGATTACTTAAAAGCTGCCCATATTCATGAAATATTACTGGCACAAAATAACATTACGAAAGAATATAAGCTATTTATATTAACAGAATTATCTAAAGATTATATGTTGGCAGATATGCCACTAAAAGTTTTGCAAGTTTTAGATAGTGATAATATCACGTGGCAAAATCATACTAACTTTCTAACTTATGCAAAGGCGTATTTATCATTAGAAAAATACGATAAAGCAATAGAATATTACGATAAATATTTTAAATATTCTAATAACAATACAGTTTACGGTTTTAAATCTAAATGTTTAATTGAAAAAGCTAATTCTCTTAACGATTTATCTAAATCATTAAAAATTGTAAAAAGTGTTCTTAATAATGATGAATTTTGCCGTCCTGCTCATTTTGCAATGGCAACAATCTATAAAAATAATAAAAAAATAAACAAAGCTATACAAAAATATAAAGAAATAATTAATCTATTTTTAATTAGAGATTACAAAGATATAGAAATTATAGAAAAAGTTTTTGTTGAGGCTGGTGAAGAAGCTCTATTATACGAAATAACTAACGAGATTGTATCAAAAAATATAGACAACCCATTAATACATTTATACGTAGCTAAAAATAAACATAAATCTGGAAATACAGAAGAAGCAATACTAATATTAGAAAATTATTTAATAAATATTAAAAATTTGTCTTATTTATCAAAAGAATATGCAGAACTAAAAAATGATAAAGTTTTAATAAACAATATTTCAAATAATAAAGACTTTAAATGTAAAATATGCAACAATGATAGTGAAACTTATTCCGATAATTGTAGCTACTGTAGTTCTTACGATACATTAATTTTAAAATAGTATGAGTAAAATTTATGAAAGATAAAAATACTGTAAACACCCCTGCAATGCGTCAGTATTATGAAATTAAATCAAAATATCCAGATACTATACTATTTTTTAGAATGGGTGATTTTTATGAAATGTTTGATGATGATGCCGTTGAAGCATCTAAGATATTAGGCATTACTCTTACTTTACGTAATAAATCATCATCTAATCCAGTTAAATTGTGTGGTATTCCATATCATGCTTATTTGCCGTATTTGACGAAGTTACTTAAAGCCGGCAAAAAAGTTGCCATTTGCGAACAGCTTGAAGATGCAAAAGAATCAAAAGGTATCGTTAAAAGAGGTGTTACAAAAATTCTTACGCCGGCTACCGTTGTAGAAGAAGAAGCATTACATGATTACGATAACAATTTCTTATTAAGTGTTTATGTTGATAATGATACGGCATTTGTTGCTGCAATTGATGTATCTACTGGAGAAGTTTACTTAAAAAATTCAAAAGTTGATGAAATAAACGAAGCATTTACAGGAATATCCATTAGAGAAGTAATATCAAATATAGATATAGAGCTTGATAACATAAATATACAAATTAGAAAAGAACAAAAAAATTATCAAGTAGTATTAGGCAAAGTTTTACGCCATTATAATGTTAGTAGCGAAAAAATGTTACATATTGATGATAAAGGATTTATTAAATCTTTAGCATTAGCTCTTGATTATTTAGACGATTTAATATTACGCACTAAATTAAATATTCCAATAACTTTATCAAACAAAAATATACTTATTCTTGATAGTGTCGCTGTTAAAACATTAGAAATTGTAGAAAACAATAATGGAAGCACTAAAAACACACTTTTTAGCGTTTTAAATCAAACATTAACACCTATGGGTAGTAGGCATTTAAAAAAAATGATTTTACACCCATTAAGAGATATTAATAAAATAAATAATCGCCTTGATATGATAGAATATTTAGTTAATGAGCCAGAATTTTTAAATGCACTACAAGATTTATTAAAAGGCGTTTACGATTTAGAAAGAATTACAAGCAGATTATTATCTGGCAGAGCTACTCCAAGAGATTTAATTTGGTTAAAAATATCTCTTACTAATATTCCAAATATTAAGGCAATGCTTTTAAGTGCTGACGATTGTTTCAACTATTTTGATATAAAAACGTATGATAATCTAAGGATTTTAATTGAAAATGCTATAATTGACGAGCCACCAATTAATATAAAAGAAGGCAATATTATTAAAACTGGCTATAATATTAAAGTTGATGAATATAAAGAGATTAAAGATAATAGCAGAAAATTATTATCTGATATAGAAAAAAAAGAAAGAGTAGCAACTGGAATTAATCAGTTAAAAATTAACTATAATAAGATTTTAGGTTTTTTTATTGAAGTATCTAAATCAAATATATCTAAAGTTCCCGATTACTTTGAAAGAAAACAAACTCTTATTAGCACTGAACGTTATATAACTAAAGAATTACAAGAGTTAGAACATAAAATTTTAAGTGCTGAAGAAAAATTAAATTCATTAGAATACGAAGTTTTTCTTACAATTAGAAAAGCAGCAGGAGATCAAGCTATTAAATTAAGAGAGTTAGGCAGGCAAATTGCAGAACTTGATTGTATTGTTTCTCTTTCTATGGCTGCAATTAGAGGCAGATATAAACGACCTATTATAAATAATAATAACAAAATAAGCATAAAAGATGGCAGACACCCAGTAGTAGAAAGTGTCTATGGGTTAACCTTTGTTCCAAACGATTATTTATTAGATACAGACAAAAATAAACTATTGCTTATTACTGGTCCAAATATGTCTGGCAAAAGCACTTATTTAAGAGGTTTAGCATTAATTGTTATAATGGCTCATATAGGTTCTTTCGTCCCTGCAAGTTATGCAGAAATTAGCATACTTGATAGAATTTTTACACGAGTTGGAGCTAACGATAATTTAAGTAAAGGCGAATCTACCTTTATGGTAGAAATGGTAGAAACTGCAAATATATTAAAAAATGCTACACAAAACTCTCTCATTATTCTTGACGAAATTGGTAGAGGCACATCAACTTTTGATGGCGTTTCAATAGCATGGTCTGTTGCTGAATATATTATTAATTCAATAGGTGCAAAAACTCTCTTTGCTACCCATTATCACGAATTAACAGAAATTGCAGATATTAGTAATGGAGTTCAAAATTATACCTTTGAAGTGCAAGAATGGAAAAATGAGATAATATTTTTAAGAAAAGTTGTAAAAGGAACTGCAGATAAAAGTTATGGAATTTACGTTGCAAAATTGGCAGGGTTGCCATCAAATGTAGTAGAAAGGGCAGAAGATATATTAGGCCATCTTGAAAAGCACGAAACAATAAGTATAAATAAAACTATAGAAAAAAAGACTAAATTAGTTCACCCAATTTTAGTTTTTGATAATAATCACCCTGTTATAGATGAAATAAAAAAAATAGACGTAGATAATTTAAATCCAGCAGATGCTGTAAAGTTATTGCATTCTCTTAAAAACAAGGCAGATTTATGATTATACCTCGTCCTATGGGTTTTGTTCGTTCTTTATTTTTTTATTCATCTTTTACTATTTCAAGAATACCGTTTTGGTTTATTATAATATCAACGTTTTTTTATCAATATATACAAGTAAATTATGGATTAATATTAATTTTTGCAATTTTTTTATGTAGAAGTTATATAGAATCAGAAATTGCAGGAAGTGGTTTTTTTATTTTTACATCATTGCGATTTTTTAGGTTTATTTCTTTTATATTTATATTATTAGCATTTGATTTATTTTTTATATATTACGCATTATTTGCTTCTCCAATAGATAAAGCTCTTATTTCATTATCGTTAATAATATTAATTTACCTTTTTTATGATAGAATAAATATTAATAATAAATATTGGCAAGGCTATAAATTGCCTATTAGGGTTAATTTTGTAATAACTTTTTTATGGTTATATTTAATTTTTATGAAAGATAATATTTTTGGGAATATATTAATTTTATTAGCAATATATTTAATTGAATTTTTTCATTTAATAAATAGCTATCCTTTAAAAGGACTTGAAGAAATAAAAAATAAAACTACTCTTTAGAATATAATTCAAATAGAACTACAATAGCAAGTGTTTTAAAACTGTCGTAACCTACACTTGATAATAACACATTAGATATACTACCAAAAGAGTTTATATTATTATTTAATATATTAACTTCTTTCATATTTGGAAACGATGACAATCCATAATATTCTGCAATATCTAATTTTTTTTCAAAAGAATAAAAAGCTAAATTATAAGAATCTACATGGGAGCCTATTAAATATTCTGGTGGGTTACATTTTTTCATAGTATCAATAATATTTCTCATATTATATAATGTTAAGATAATATCTTTTTTTGAAAAAAATTTCTTGCCATTTAATATTTTTAAATATTCAGTATTAAAAGATGCAGATAATGCAGAAAAAGCTACGAACCAACGTAAAGCAATTTCATACTCTTCTGCATTTTCATCTTCAAGCATACAAGAACCATTATTGATAATATTTTTTGATACAACATCAGGCATAAAAAATAACTTATCTTCAATTTTTAAAAAATTCTCTGCTATTCTAAAAGTTGCTTCTGCAGCAGAATAATTATATTCTACTTTTTTAAAAGCATCTAAAAAAATACTTTGCAATAAATCGCCTTGGGTAATTGTTATTTTTGAGTGCATAGCCTCAATATAATAATCAATAGATTTTCTAATGAAAATATTTAAATTTTCTGAAATATTTTCATTTAATTTATAATCATTTATTTTATATATATTATTTATCATTTTATTATAAAGATTTTTGTTTCCACTTAAAATATTAAAAAAAGTGTTATCAAATTCAGACAAATTATTTTTTATAAATAATTCA
>JAZSQT010000156.1:0-2722 GCA_045538075.1 Mucispirillaceae bacterium | reverse complement strand
ATAATAATATTAATTACTTTTATGTCGTATAAATTTCATTACGATAGTAAAATATTGATAAATATTAATGAAACCTTAACTATAAAAAACTTGAATATACATATTAGTGATATTAAATCTATTCAAAAAGATAATTACGTCTCAACGTATGCTAATGTATCTTTATTTGAAAATCAAAAGATGATAGGCAATATTTATCCAGAAATTAGGGGATATAATAATTTTGGATACTTAACAGCAGAAACAAAAAGTATTAGATACGGTTTAGGTATTATTTCTGTAGCTTTTATTCGTTATGATTTTAAAAATAAAGTTGCTACAATATTTATTATGGTCAGGCCTTATGTTTTGCTTGTAATTCCAGTGTTATTTTTGCTAATATTAGGTTTATTTATGACTTTAAAGAAAGATGGTTATTATTAGATGGATACATCAAATATTGTTACACTAAAAAATGTATTTAAAATATATGGACACGTTACTGCGTTAAAAAATATATCCTTTGATATTAATAAAGGTGATTTTATTTCTATTTTTGGTGCTAATGGTGCAGGAAAATCTACTTTATTAAAAATTTTATCAAATCAAACGAGACCTACAAAAGGTGAAATTTTTTATTCATCAATACCAGCAAAAAAATTGCAAGATTCTTATCGTAAAAAATTTGGTGTAATTTCTCATCAACCTTTTGTTTATGAAAATTTATCTGCTTTAGAAAATCTTATTTTTTATGGCAATTTATACGGAGTAAAAAAAGCAGAGAAAAGGGCGATAGAGTTACTAAAAAGAGTAGATTTATATAGTAGGCGAAATGATTTAATTAGGACTTTTTCAAGGGGTATGTTACAAAGAGTATCAATAGCAAGGGCGTTAGTCCATAATCCAGAAATGATTTTTCTTGATGAGCCTTATACTGGGCTTGACAGTGTAGCGTCATTATCTCTTACGAACATATTAAAAGAGCAACTTGAAGGAAATAAAACTATTTTAATGGTAACTCACGATTTAAAAATAGGTTTAGATTTGTCATCAAAAGTTATTATCCTTAATAAAGGTCAAATAGTATATTCTGAAAATAGAAGCAACATTAATGAAGCTTCGTTTGAAAAATTATATTTAACTTATGCCGGCAAGAATGAGGTAGCAGTATGAATTATTTTAAATCAATATATGCTATCCTTAAGAAAGATATTTTAATGGAAATTAAGTCTAAAGAAGTGCTTAATTCAATGTTAGTTTTTGCTTTGCTTGTTACTGTTGTGTTTAGTTTCGTTTTTGAACCAGGTAGCCAGACGAAAAATGAAGTAGTTGGTGGTATTTTTTGGGTTGCAGTAGTTTTTTCTGGGCTTTTAGGTTTAGGCAAAACTATAGTTAGCGAAGTGCAAGGAGGCAATTTAGAAGCGTTATTATTAAGCCCAGTAGATAGAAGTGCTATTTTTTTTGGTAAGTTTTTATCTAATTTTATATTTTTACTTGTAATGGAGGCAATATTATTGCCGTTATTTACTGTGTTTTATAGTATAAATATATTAACCCATTACAAAATTATAATTATTATGATTATTGCTACTTATGGCTTTAGTTTGTTAGGCACTTTATTTTCAATTATTTCAGTTAGGACTAAAACAAGAGAAATAATGTTGCCTTTAATGCTTTTGCCTTTAATAGTGCCTATAATATTAGGTGCTATATTATCTTTTAATGTATTTATTTTAGGTAATCCAGAAGAAGAAGCATCAAACTGGATTACACTAATTACTGCTTTTGATATAATTTTTACGGCAGTAATATTTGCTATATTTAGTCTTATAATAGAGGAGTAAGAATGAATTTACAAAAAACAGAAAAAATATTTGATATACTTGCTTTAATATCTGTTCCAATAGGCTTATATTTTGCATTTATATATGCACCAATGGAAATAAAAATGGGTGCTATTCAAAAGATTTTTTACTTTCATGTTGCTTCAGCATGGGTAGGGTTCTTTGCATTTTTTATTACTTTTATCATGAGTATATTATTCTTGTTTACTAAGAATTTTAAATTTGATGATATTGCAGAGGCTTCTGCTTTTGTTGGTGTGATTTTTTGCACTATAGTAATTGTTACTGGTCCATTATGGGCAAAACCTACATGGGGTGTATATTGGACTTGGGATCCACGTCTTACTTCAACTTTAATATTATGGTTCGTTTACGTTAGTTATATTATGTTGAGGCAATTTTTAGAAGATGCAGATAGACGTGCAAAATTTTCTGCAGCATTAGGTATTATAGGATTTATTGATGTTCCAATAGTTTTTTTATCAATACGTTGGTGGAGAACTATCCACCCAAATGTAGTGCAAAAAGGTGGTGGAGGGCTTCACCCTGATATGAAAACTGCTATGTTTGTATGCTTGGGAGTATTTACTGTGTTATACGTATGTATGTTAATAAAAAAATTACGTGTAACATGGCTTGAAAGACGTATAAGTATATTAGAAAATAAATAAGAGAGGTTATATATATGAAAAATTTTGAATTTCTTATTGCTGCATATTCAGCGATTTGGTTACTTTTAGGTTACTATTTTATTTCTATAGGCAGAAAAATTGATAAACTTTCTAAAAAAGTAGAAATATTAGAAGAAGAAAAAAATGAAAATTAAATTTTTTTAAATATTTACACTAAATATTAAATAAATCATAGGTTAAGATATATGAAATTTTTTGTATAATATA
>JAZSQT010000073.1:0-5739 GCA_045538075.1 Mucispirillaceae bacterium | reverse complement strand
GAGAAAAAATATAAAATATTTTTATCTTTTTGACTTAAAAATTAATAATATTATTTTATGGTTAAGAGGTGATACTAATGAAACATCATATTAAAGATAAATTTAATATTACAGTTTTAATAATTTCTGCTCCAATATTTTTTGGGGTGTTATATATGGTTCTTACAAGTTCCGTATTTAATGTTGATAATGGGTTAGTGTATTTAGCCATATTATGTATAATGTATTTATGGGTATTGGTTAATACAATTATAGGCTATAATATTAATGAAAATGATATGACTTTATCTTATCCAGCAATATTTAATTTATTACGTAAAAGAATAAATTTTAAGGGAATACAATCTTATGAAATTATTGGCTTTGATGAATTTAGTATATCTGATGAAGGAGTAGGGTTATTGAAATATAAAATAGTGTTGAAAGGCGATTTTGGTATAATTACATTAAATTTTAATAGAGAAGAAACGGCAAGAAGTGTTTATCAAGCTATAAAAGATAGTTTAAATAATTTTAAGATAAAATAAAAACTCTGTTTAGTAAAATTTAGCAATAGTCTTTAAAGACTTTATTATAGATTGGCGTAGTGGGTATACACACTACGCTTTATTTTTTGTTAAATATTTATCTTTAATAAAATTGTCTCTTACATAATCAGAAAATTTATAGTTTACTATATTTTTGTTGTTACTATTTTCTAATATATGTAATACCCATTCTGAAAAAGTAATTTCAAGCCCTATGAAAGTATTAATTGCTTCATTTAATATATGTATGCTAATTTCATTTTTATTTGTATTCTGTGAATTTTCATAAATTTGATTTTCAATTTTTGGTAGTAATTTACGGTATTGTTCAAGCTCTTTTTTACTCCTATTAATGCGTTTTTTTATAAGTTGTTGCCTATGCTCAATGTCAAGAAGGTCTATACACATAATTTTTAGCAACCCTTCATCTTTCTTAATTGATGAAGCAGGAGGTTCCTCTAACCAAGATTTAATTGTATTTATGCCTTCATTAGTTATTTTATATATTTTTTTATTTGGTTTGTTAATCTGTTCTTCATTACGATATTCAACAAGTTTCAATTTTTCCAATTTTGATAAAACTGGATAAACTCTTGAGTGAGTAGTTTTCCATACAACTTGTAATCTTGCAGTAATGTCGTATCCAGATAATTCATTATGAACTAATGTTGATAGGACTGCATAATCAAGTTTAATTAATTTCATAAAGTTACCTTAAATTTTAATAGCCTTTCACTATAAATTAAAATTTAGAAAAAGTAAATAATTAGTGAGTCTTGATTTAGTCTATCATTTTTGATAGATTGTATCAAATAAAATTCTTAGGTGAGAATATGGAAAAATTAGAAAAGGATAATTCTGTTTTACTCGTAGTTGATATGCAAGATAAGTTATGCGATTTAATGGACGAAGAAATGCTTGATACAGTAATACAGAATACATCAATACTTGTAAAGTCTTTTAATATTATGAATATTCCAGTTATAGAGACGAAGCAGTATCCAAAAGTATATGGTAATACTGTTGATGATATTGTAGATATTTTAAACCCAGTTTTAACAATTGAAAAAACGACTTTTTCTGCCGGAAATAATGATAAAATTTTAGAAATATTAAAAAATAAAAATATAAAAAATATTATTATCGTTGGTATGGAAGCTCATATATCTGTATTGCAAACGGCTATTGATTTCTTAAATAATAGTTTTAATGTATATGTTATTGCTGATGCAGTAATTTCTAAAAATGATTTTAGCTGGGAAACTGCTCTTGACTTTATGCAGAAATTAAATGCTAATATTTCTGTTACAGAAGCTATTGTTTATCAATTACTTAAAGATAGTAAAAGTAAAGAATTTAATGAAATACATAAATTATTTAAATAGTGATTATTTAAAACATTGTAGTATGATACAAGATTTAATGTAGTTTTTTTATTAATTAATATACATATAATTTTATAAAGTTTCTATTGACTTAAAATTTCATTATGTTAAGTAATATCCATATTATTTATAAGGAGAATATAATGAATAATTTTTTTAAAGCTATTATTATATCTTTATTAGTTGTTATGTCGGCTTTTATGGCTGTATCTTGCAAAAAGAAAGAAGCACAACAAAATAGTCTTTACGTTGGAACAAATGCAGAATTTGCACCTTTTGAGTATCTTGATAATGGCAAAATTGTTGGTTTTGATATAGACCTTATTAATGAAATTGGCAAATTAATAGGAAAAGAGATTATTATCAAAAATATTGCATTTGATGGGCTTCTTCCGGCTATGCAGGCAAAAAAACTTGATTTAATCATTGCTGGAATGACTGCAAACGATGAAAGAAGAAAATCAGTTAATTTTTCAACGCCTTATTTTACATCTAAACAAGCAATCATTATTAATAATGATAACGATAAAATTACTTCTTTTGAAAGTTTACCAAACAATAATGTTGGTGTAGTTTTAGGTTATACTGGCGATGTAATTGTTACAGATATTAAAGATGTAAATATCCAAAGATACAATGCGTCATCAGAAGCAATAATGGCACTTAATTCTAAAAAAGTTGATGCTGTTGTAATTGATTTTGAGCCAGCAAAAAATTACGTTAAGTATAATGAAAATCTTAAACTTATAGAAACAGACCTTGCTCAAGAAGAATATTCTATTGCAATACCAAAAGATAATCCAGCTCTTTTAGAGGAAGTTAATAAAGCATTAGAAACATTAAAAGCAAATGGAACTTACGAAGCATTACTAAAAAAATATTTTCAATAATCGTTTAGGGGATTTAAATATCCCCTAAATTTTTTCTCCTAATATAGCTCTAAAAATATTTGCTCTACCTATATCTTTAGAACCCATGCCGTTACCGTCTTTAATTATTTTCATTAATGGCATATTTATAAAATCTTTTGAAAAATATTTTAAAATTGCTACTCCAGTAGGGGTTGCAAGTTCAAAATTTGTTCCATCAGAATAAGATACCATATCCTTTAACAACTTTAGTGTAGCAGGAGCAGGAACAGAAAGAATACCATGAGAACATTTTACTTTACCTTGCCCAGTATTAATTGCTGATGAATAAATAATGTCAGGATTTATGTCGTTTATTGCTATAACAGATGCTACTATATCTCCAATAGAATCTAAAGCTCCAACTTCATGAAAATGTATATTATCAACAGTTGTATTATGGATTTTTGCTTCTGCTACAGCAATAAGATGAAATATATCAATAGATGATGATTTGATTTTATTATCTAATTTAGAATTTTCTATTATTTTTTTTATATCACTAAAATGACGATGAACTTGATGATTATTTAAAGATTTATCTGCAATATCATTTGATTTTTTATCTATAACAGAGAATTTTCCGGCAGAAATACCGTAACTACTACTAATTTTATAATCAATAGATATTTCTGGCATTAAACTTTCTATAGAATTTTTAAGTTTTTCAAAATCTACGCCTAAATTTATTAGTGAAGCGACAATCATATCTCCAGAAACACCGTTAGAACAATCAAAATATAAAATATTAGTCATTAATTTTACCTTTAACAGCAAGTTTATTAATCATATCTGCTTGGAAAGCTGCACCAAATCCATTATCAATATTAACTACACTAACTCCAGATGCACAAGAATTAAGCATTGCAAGAAGTGCAGTCAAACCTTTAAAACTTGCTCCATAACCAACGCTAGTAGGCACTGCAATTACTGGAACTTTTACTAATCCTGCAATCACAGAAGGTAATGCTCCTTCAAATCCAGCAACAGCTATAATGCAATTTGCTTTTTGTAAAATGTTATTATTGTCTAAAAGTCTATGTATTCCTGCAACTCCAACATCATATAGTTTTATAACATTAGAACCAAATGTTTCTGCTACAATGGTAGCTTCATCTGCAACAGATATATCGCTAGTTCCACCAGTTGCAACAACTATGCAACCAATTTTTTCTTTTTTACTTCTATTTAATACGACTAATCTACAATTTTCGTAATAAATGGCGTCATTATTATGTTTAATGATTTCTTTTGCTACTTCTAAATTTGCTCTTGTGCATATTACAGTATCGTTTTTAATACTTAATTTAGAAAAAATTTCTGATGCTTGAGCTGGAGTTTTACCTTCACCATATATTATTTCAGGATAACCGTTTCTAATATTTCTATCGTAATCAATTTTTGCAAAACCTAAATCGTCGTATTTTTTTTCCATATTTAGCCTTATTTATATAATACTTTATATAAAAATTCTTTAGTTCTTTGGTGGTTAGGGTTATCAAAAAAATCTTTTGGATTTCTATCTTCTAAAATACTTCCTTCATTCATAAATAATATTCGTGATGATACATTTTTTGCAAATCCCATTTCATGGGTAACAATAACCATCGTCATGCCTTCTTTTGCTAAATCAACCATAACGTCTAATACTTCTTTAATCATTTCTGGATCAAGGGCAGATGTTGGCTCATCAAAAAGCATAACTTCTGGCTCCATTGCTAAAGCTCTTGCAATAGCAACACGTTGTTTTTGACCACCAGAAAGTTTACTAGGATAAATATTAGCTTTATCTTCAAGGCCAACACGTTTTAATAGTTTCATAGCAATAAAATCTGCATCATTTTTGCTTAATCCTTTTAATTTTATTGGTGCTAACGTCAAATTTTCAAGGACAGTTTTATTTGGAAAAAGGTTAAAATGTTGAAAAACCATACCCATTTTTTGACGTAATTTATTGATATTTGCGTTTTTATCCATAATATCTTCGTTATCAATGTAAATATGACCACTACTTGGTTCTTCAAGCCTATTTAAACAACGTAAGAATGTAGATTTGCCACTACCAGATGGGCCAATGATAGCAATAACTTCTCCTTGATTAATGTTAAGGCTTATATCTTTTAAAACTTCTAATTCGCCAAAGTTTTTATACAAATTAGTAACTTTAATCACGCTCTCTTAATCCTCTCTCAACTTTTCTCATAAAATAAGCAAATATTGATGTTAAAAACAAGTAGATTAACCCAACTGCCAGTAATGGCTCAACACCTCTATATGTTTGACTCGTAATAATATTTGCAGACCTTAATAAATCTATGCCACCAATAAAACCAACGATAGATGTTTCTTTAAGTAATACGATAAATTCACTAACGAGGGTAGGTAATATTTTTCTAATAGCTTGAGGAATAATAATTTCTTTCATTGAAAGAGCATAGGGCATACCTAATGCACGGGCAGCTTCCATTTGTCCTTTATCTAAGCCTTGAATACCTGCACGTATGATTTCTGCAACATAAGCACTTGAGTTCATGCCAAAAGCAAGACTTGCAATTAAAAGAATAGGCGTATCTCTTAAATATCCAACAAAAATAACATTAGCAAAAATCATTAATTGGACGACAGCTGGAGTTCCTCTAATAATATTTATATACGTAAAAGCTAATTTAGAAAGAGGGTTGAAGTTTTCCCAGCCTTTTTTATTTTTTAATGGATAAAAGTGAGAAATAGCAAGTAAAGCTAAAAAAATACCAAATACTAAGCCTAAAATTGCAGCTATTAATGTTGTCGCCAATGAAAATAGTAATCCATTGATAATATAAGTATATCGTGATTGCTCAATAAAAATCCATTTTAATAAATCTAAATATTCAAACATTTGCTTTCCTAAAAAAAATATTAATTACCAAGTATAATATA
>JAZSQT010000060.1:0-5307 GCA_045538075.1 Mucispirillaceae bacterium | reverse complement strand
ATAATCTTAATTGATATGTAAAAATGTATCTTTATTTAGGAATATAACACAATGTTAGAACTAAAAAATATATCTAAAAGCTACAATATGGTTGATGGTAGTTTGACGGTATTAAAAGATTTTAATGAAGTAATTAATGAGGGCGAATTAATAGCATTAGTTGGGCCTTCTGGAGCAGGTAAATCTACACTTATGCATATTGCAGGTGGTTTAGATAAACCTACAAGTGGTCAAGTATTATTTCAAGGGCAAAGTATATATGATTTTAAAGAAGCAGATTTAAATAATTATCGTGGCAACCATGTAGGTTTCGTGTTTCAATCCCACTACTTACTTGATGATTTTACAGCAAAAGAAAATATAATGTTACCTTTCATTATTTTAGGTGGCAATAAGAAAGATGCAGAAATCAAAGCAGATGAACTTTTAAATAGTGTTAGTTTATCTGATAGAGCAAATCATTATCCTTCAGAATTATCTGGAGGCGAACAACAAAGAATATCTGTTGCAAGAGCATTAGTTAATTCTCCAAAAATTTTACTTGCTGATGAGCCTACTGGTAATCTTGATAGAGTAAATAGTGATGGTGTAATAGATATTTTATCATCATTAAGTGAAAAAGGTGTTAGTGTAGTTATTGTAACCCATGATGAAGCTATAGCTTCAAGATGTAGGAGACGCATTCGTTTAGAAAAGATATGAGTTTTTTATATTTATTTGATTTAATAGGAACTTATGCTTTTGCTATATCTGGAGCATTAGTTGGTGCTAAAAAGAAAATGGATATATATGGAATGTTTATCCTTGCATTAGTTACTGGTGTAGGTGGTGGCACAATTCGTGATATGATGCTTGGAAGAACTCCACCTTTCGTATTTAAAGATATATGGTATCTTATTGACATTACCATTGCTACTTTTACTGTCGTTTTTCTCTACAAAAAAGTCTTAAAAAATTTAAAATTAATAAATATAGCAGACGCAATTGGTTTAGGAGTGTTTACTTGCATAGGTGCTACTATTGCAAAAGATAGTGGTTGTTCATGGTATGGTATAATTTTATTTGGGTTAATGACTGCAACGGTTGGAGGAATGATTAGAGATATTTTAGCTCAAGAAGTTCCCTTTGTTTTGCAAAAAGAAATTTATGCCTCTGCTAGTATTTTAGGTGGTTTTATTTTTATTTTCCTTGATTATCTTAATATAAATGTAGATATAAATATTTTTATTACATCGTTATTCGTTACTGTAGTTAGGTTATTAAGTGTTCATAAAGGCTGGAATTTGCCAAAATTATTTAGTAGATAACGTTTTTAGTATAATAACAAGATATTTTTTAGGAGTATCATTATATGATAAAGGTAGGAATAATTGGTGGTAGTGGCTTAGAAAAAATTAAAGGAATAGATTATAAAGGCGAAATAAATATTGATACTGTTTACGGCAACCCGTCATCAAGCTATAAAGAATATTCTTTAGGAAATTGTAATTTTTATATATTAAGTAGGCACGGTTTAAATCATAATATCCCTCCTCACAAAGTTAATTATAGGGCAAATATAGCTGGGTTTAAAAAATTAGGCGTTACTCATATTGTTGCTTTTTCTGCAGTAGGTAGTTTGAATAAAAAATTTCAAACTGGCTCACTACTTTTGCCAGATAATGCAATAGATTTTACTAAAAACAGAGTAAATACTTTTTTTGATGATGATAGCTGTGTCCATATTGATTTGACGTATCCTTTTTGTAAAAATTTGAGAGAGACAATTATAGAAATTACTAAAAACAAAAATATAAATATTTTTAATGGTGGCACTTATTTATGCACTGAAGGTCCAAGATTTGAAACTGCTGCAGAAATAAAAATGTATTCAAATTTAGGTGCCGATGTGATAGGTATGACAATGTTTCCAGAAGTATCTTTAATTAGAGAGGCAGAAATTTGTTATTCATCAATTAACATTGTTACAAATTTAGCAGCAGGTATTGAAGAAGATAAAAAACTAACGATGGACGAAGTTTCAGATATTGGCAGTAAATCATCTAAGATTGTATGTAGCATAATACAAGGCTTATCAGAAATATTGCCAAAAGAAAGAACTTGCCAATGTAAAGATGCGTTAAAAGGTGCGTTAGCGTGATAGACTTAATAAAAGAAAATATTTCATTAAAAAATAAATGCTACTACAAAACTGGTGGAAACGCATTATTTTATGCTGAGCCAAGAAGTAGCATTGAATTAGATTTTGCCATAAATTTTGCAAAAAATAATAACTTAGAATACAAAATTATAGGTGCTGGAGCAAACTTATTAATTAGTGATAATGGTTATAATGGTCTAATTATATCAATGAGAGAGTTTGCAAAATATATTTCTTATAAAAAAGATAACATAATCACTTGTGGAGCAGGTGTATCACTTTCTGATTTAGTAAATTATTCTATTAGCAAGGGGTTGAAAGGGTTAGAAAATTTAGCTGGAATACCAGGTAGTGTTGGTGGAGCAGTTATAATGAATGCTGGAGCTTTTGGTTCAGAAATTAAAGATATAGTTACAAATATATATACAATAGACAGTAATGGCACTAACAAAATAATCAGTAATAAAGAAGCTGATTTTTCTTATAGAAAATCTACTGGACTAAATAATTTGATAGTAAAAGAAGCAGAATTTTATCTACAAAAAGCTGATACTAAAGATTTAGAAATTATAAAAAATGATATATTAAAAAGGCGAAGAGAAAAACAGCCCCTTGATAAACCTTCTTGTGGTTCAGTTTTTAAAAGACCAAAGGTAGGTTATGCAGGACAATATATAGAAAACTGCAATTTAAAAGGTTTTAGCATTGGTGGAGCAAAAATTTCTGAAAAACATGCAAACTTTATATTAAATTATGATAATGCTACATCTACTGACATAAAAAATATAATAAATAAGGTAAAAAGCGATGTTAAAGAAAAATTTAATGTAGAGTTAGAAACTGAAGTTATATTTATTGGACAGTTTAACAATTGACTTTATACTATAGATTATTTATATTGATAATACAATTTTTTGGAGTATTTTTTATGAAACATTTTAAATATATAGCATTGATGATTGTTAGTATCGTTATTGTTTCTTGTGGCGATTTTAATGCTCTTGAATGGTCAACAAATAAAAAAACGACAGAAGCAGAAAGAGATAAACTTGATTTTGCTTTTATAGAGGGCAATTGTCAATACGTTATAGAAATGTTAGAACCTAATAAAGACCATTTAACTGATATAGAATTATATCAATATAGTAATGCTGTTATGGCTTGTTCTGGATTTGATTTATTAAATAGTTTAACATTCGTTTTAGATGAAAATACATCTACCGATGACCCTTACGCTATGATTCAAAGTTTTATGGGAACTTCTACAGTTAATAGCGACAAGATTGCTGAATTAAAGGCAAATTATTCAAAAGTATTAAGTAATTGTAATAATAATGTGTCAAATGAAATGCAAGTTTTATGTGGTATGACTGCAGCAGCAGATAGTATTCTTGATGTTTCTCAAGTTGCTTTAACTCTATCTGGAGAAGAAAGCATTGAGATGACAGAAGAAGGTATGAAAAAAATTATTGAAGGAAGAACTTTAGATGAAATACAGAATGCAGTTACTTCTTCTAAAGTTAATGTAGATTTAATAGATAGTAATATAGATACAGTTTCTAATTCTTCTGTTGCCATTGAAAATATGGCTGGAAATATTGACTTTTCTAAAGAGCTTGATACTTTTACACAAGAAATTAGAGACAGTAATACTGGAAGTGTTACAGAAAGCTCATTATCTAATTATATTCTTAATCAGTTTGGTGGCAAAGCAACTACTCCACCTACCCCTTAAAAATTAAATTAATAAGGAATTTATAATGTATAAGTTTAGAATATTATTTATATTAATGCTTTTATTATTGCCGACTTTTACTTTTGGAGCTTCGAAAGTGCCTTTAACAAGGGAGTTTCCAGCCATAATTGATTCTGTAGAGGCTTTAGGTATGGGTAATGCTTATTACGGAGTTAGTAGCAATAAATTTGCTTCTTTTTATAACCCAGCAGCATTAAAATACGTGCCAAGAACTACTGTAGATATTTTTCCTCTTACTTTAGGGGTAAACCAAGATACAATTTCAAATGGTAGCAAAGGTCTTGATATTATTACTAAAAATAGTGGCAGTTTAGATGACCCAAAGGTTATATCTGATTTAATTAACGCATTTTTAGGAAAATATATTACTATTAGTCCAATAAATTTTTTTCCAGCGTTTACGAAAAAGAATTTAAGTATTGGTATCTTTACTGGCAACGAAATAAACTTAATTGCTTACAATAAAGTATTACCAGAATTAGCTATGAGGGTTAAAAGCGATACTGGAGTTGCCTTTAGTTATGCTACCCAATTTCTTGATGATGAATCTCTTTCTTTAGGTTTTACTATAAAAGGATTATATAGGATAAATTTTACTAAAGCATATAATGCTATTGAACTTGCAGGTGTTTTTGATACAGATAGCCAACAATTTAGAAATTTTAAGAATGAAATTACTGAAGAAGGTATGGGATTTGCCATTTTAGCAAGTGTTGGTTTTACTTATGATGTGCCTTCCTTTGAGATTGCAGCATTAGATTACCTTAACCCTCGTATTGGTTTATCTTTCAATGATTTTGGTTACCAAAACTTTGGACGATTAATGGAAGATATAGACCCTACCCTAAATTTAAGTATAGGTATCTCACCTCAATTAACAGATTTTTTACGTGGTGATTTATTTATTGAATTTCACGATATTTTTGTTATGGCTGGAGAAGATAAATCTTTTACTAAACGTTTTCATGTAGGAGCTCAATTATCTTTTTGGGATAGGCTTTTTCTTCGTGCCGGTTTAAATCAAGGCTATCCAACAGCTGGTTTAGGTGTTGATATTAAATTCCTTCGCTTAAATTATGCTTTTTATGGCGAAGAGTTAGGTGCATACGGTGGGCAAAAAGCAGACTGGAGACATGCAGTAGAACTTACTTTTGGGTTTTAATGCCTTAATATGTTATAGAAAAAATTTTGTCGTAAAATTTTTTCTATATTCATAATAATAAAACTTGAAATAATAAATATCTTTAAATTTTATCAATAATATTGAAACGGTAACAATATACATAAAGAATACAATTTTTGAACTCAGAAGTAATGACATATATTCATTAAATGTTTTTAGCGAACACTGGGCTTGTCCCCGAACGAAGTGAGTTTGTGAGCTAATTTAATGAATATATGGAATGCTTTT
>JAZSQT010000140.1:0-16170 GCA_045538075.1 Mucispirillaceae bacterium | reverse complement strand
AATGTTATATGATTTATAACATATTGGTATATAAGTATTTTTATTAAAAAAGATATTTTAGGTATTTTTATAACGATGTATATAAATTTTGTAAATAAAATAAATTAATTAGCATAAATAAAACATTGTTATGTTTTTGTTTTTAAAATTATTTTTACGATTTTTCTTAAAGCAGTATATTTTATGTAACATATTGATATACTTGAATAAATTTAAATATATACAACTGTTATATTTACAGTTGATTTTGCCTTTTATGGTTACTTTTTTTTATTGATTTATATTAATATTCTATGATAACATTCTTTACAGAGTTAGAATTTCTTGTTTTTTTATCCTTAATTGCAAAATAGTTAGTGGAGCTTATTTATAAAATAATAAAAGTTACATAATATATATCGCTAAATAGCGATAGGGGATTTGAACCCCTGCAACCTTAAGGAGGTGCGGATTTGAAAGTTAGTAGAAGGAGTTTTCTTAAAACTACTGCAGCAGCTGGAGCAGGTCTTTCTGTTGGAAGTCTTGGTTTTAGCATGCAAGAAGCAGAAGCAGCCGTAAAAACATTTAAATTAGACGGTGCAAGAGAATATACCTCAATTTGTACGTTTTGTGCGTGTGGTTGTGGTATGGTTTGCCACGTAAATAAAGATGGCAAACTCATCAACTTAGAAGGCGACCCAGACCATATTGTAAATGAAGGTGGTTTATGTTCTAAAGGCGCTTCTATGTCAGTTATTCCAAACTCGGAAGAAAGAGTCAAAACCCCACTTTACAGAGCTCCGGGCAGCGATTCATGGCAACAAATTTCATGGGACGAAGCTATTGAAAAAGTTGCTAAAGCAATCAAAAAACAAAGAGATGAAAATTGGATTGCTACAGAAAGTGAAAATGGCAAAACTTATGCAGTTAATCGCACAGAAGCGATTAGCTTTTTAGGTGGTGCACAAGTTCATAACGAAGAATGTTACCTTATGGCGAAAATGTCTCGTCTTTTTGGAACAGTTTTTCTTGAGCACCAAGCACGTCTTTGCCACAGTTCAACAGTTCCTGCATTAAGTGGATCTTTTGGTCGTGGAGCAATGACAAATAGCTGGAATGACCTTAAAAATGCAAAATGTATTTTGATAGAAGGTTCAAACGCAGCAGAAAACCACCCAATGAGTATGAAATGGATAATGAGAGCAAAAGATCAAGGTGCTACAGTTATCCACGTTGACCCTCGTTTTACAAGGACTTCTAAAGCTGCTGATATTTTTGCTCAAATTAGACCAGGCACTGATATTGCATTTTTAGGTTCAATTATCAACTATATTATTGAAAACAAACTTTATGATGAAGATTTCTTATTAAATCATACTAATGCTCTATACCTAATTAATAGCGATTTTGCATTTAATGATGGTTTATTCTCTGGATACGATGAAGCTAGTCAAAAATACGATACAACTTCTTGGGGATACGTATTAGACGAAAGAGGTAAACCTAAAAAAGCAGCGTCTCTTGATGACCCAAATTGCGTTTTAAGTTTACTTAAAACCCACTATAGTCGTTACACAATGGAAGTTGCTTCAGGTATTACTGGTATTCCAGTTGAAAAAATCAAACTTATTGCTGATACATATATTAATAACCGTCCAGGAACAATTATGTATGCTTTAGGTATGACTCAACATACTGTAGGCGTTCAAAATATTCGTTGCTACGGTGTGTTACAATTACTCTTAGGTAATATGGGTAAACCTGGAACTGGTGTTAATGCTCTTCGTGGCGAGCCAAATGTTCAAGGTTCAACTGACTTTGCATTATTATTCCATTATTTACCTGGATATTTATCTGCTCCAAATCACAAACAACAAACTCTTGAAGATTGGAATAGTGGCTCTGGTTCATTTAGAACGAAATTCTTAATTAACCTTATGAAATCTTGGTTCGGTGAAAATGCTACAGCAGAAAATGATTATTGCTATGGATTATTGCCAAAAATGAAAGCTGGTAATAACCATTCAATTTATAGAATTTTTGAAACTGCTGTTGAAGGCAAAATGAAACTTCTATACGTTATGGGACAAAATCCATTAGTTACAAGTCCAAACTTAAATTTAGTTCATGCTGGACTTTGCAAACTTGATACTCTCATAGTTGCAGACCCATTTATGACTGAAACTGCTTCTTTCTGGGAAAAACCAGGAACAGATCCAAAATCAGTTAATACAGAAGTTATTTTCCTTCCAACTGCATCTTTCCTTGAAAAAGATGGAACATTAGCAAACTCTGCTCGTATGATTCAGTGGAGATACGATGGTATTAAACCAATTGGCGAAAGTAAACCTGACTTAAAAATAATTGACCTTATTTTCAATAAAGTTAGAGAGCTTTATACTGCAGAACCAAACGATAATGCTAAAGCAATTATGGCTGCAAAATGGAGCTATCCACAAGAAAATATGAGTGAAGAAGTTCTTAAAGAAATTAATGGATACAATATCAAAACTGGTAAATTGTTAAACGGTATTGGCGAAATTAAAGACGATGGAACTACATCTACTGGTTGTTGGGTATATGCCGGCGTATTTAAAGATGGCGTAAACTTAAGTAAACGTAGAGATAATAAAACAGACCCATCTGGTCTTGGAATTTTCCCAAATTATTCTTGGACTTGGCCTGGCAATATTCGTATTCTTTATAACCGTGCATCATGCGATAAAAATGGCAGACCATACGACGAAAATAATAAACTTGTTTGGTGGGACGATGTGGCAAAAAGATGGACTGGAGTTGATGTGCCAGATGTTCCAGCAGCAACTGATGGCCCTACTACTGCAAATGGACAGAAACCATTTAGAATGTCTGCAGAAGGTGTAGGAAGATTATTCCTTGCTAAATACCAAGATAAAGAAGATTCTGGAAGAGCAAGAGATACATCTGCAGTTAATGCTGATGGTCCTATGCCAGAATTTTATGAACCAGTAGAAAGCCCTACAGAAAATGTATTACACCCAGAGGTACAAATTAACCCTTGCTTAAGGTATCCACGTATTGCAGAAATGCAACCTATTGGAGATAGAAATAAATTTCCATACGTTCTTTGCACTTCTTCAATTACAGAACACTGGTGTGGTGGTGTTTATACAAGAAATGTGCCTTGGTTAAACGAGCTTGTTAAAGAAACATATATTGAAATGCCTCATAAATTAGCTCAAAAACTTGGCGTTAAAGATGGAGAATGGGTTAAAGTTAGCTCTGCAAGGGGTGAAATCCAAGTTAAAACTATGGTAACTGATAGAATCCAAACTCTTAATATTAACGGTGAAGAAGTTACAGTTGTATGGATGCCATATAACTGGGGATTTAAAGGTCTTTCAACTGCAGCAAGTACTAACCTTTTAACTATTGACGCTGGCGACCCTAATACTTGGATTCAAGAAACTAAAGCGTGTCTCGTCAATGTTGAAAAGGCGTAATGAGGAAGTAATGACAGAATTTGAAGTGTGGACGGAAAAACGACCTTATTTAAAAGACGTTAGTAAATTTTACGAAAAGATAGCTGAAGTAGTAAGTAGCCAAAATACTGATTTTAAAGGGTCATTTAGTGATGAAAATTGGCAAGATTTACTTAAAAATAAAACTTACCTTATTAATCACATTAAAAATGACGTAATTAATAATGCAAGCAAAATTTTTGAAGCAATTGTTAATGCTTTAAAAGATAGCGATGAATTGCCGAGTGAAATTACTGCTGCTTGCAAAGAAATAGATAAATTGGCTAATAAAGACGAAAACTTTTATGCTACTTTTATTAAAGATGTTTTAAATGCTACAGATGAAAAAGAAACATCATTAGATGATAGTGTTTTTAATACGGCATATCTTTTATGCTGGCAATCTATAGCATATCTTATGAAACCGTCAATTAAGGATATTGCTGAAAAAGCAGATGAAAAAGGTTACGTTGAATCTCATTGCCCTATGTGTGGCAAGGAGCCGTCTATAGCTGTCCTAAAAAGAGGCACAAAAGGCAGACGACGTCGTCTTGTGTGTGGTCATTGTCGCACAGAATGGTTCTATAAAAGAATAGGCTGTCCTTATTGTGGCAATGAAGACCAAAACTCTTTAAGGATATTGCAGAGTGAAAATGAACCTAATATTCGGGCTGATGTATGCAATAAGTGTAAAAGTTATATACTAACTAATCTTGCAGAAAGCGATGTATCTAAGCAAGAATGGGCTTGGTTGCATATGGATATTTTGTGCAGTAAAGAATCCCTTTCTAAGAAGGGAAGTCTATTAGTAGCAAAGTAGTATTACAATGATTTATTTAGATAATGGAGCAACGAGTTTTCCGAAACCGGAAAATGTTACAAAAGCAGCTTGTAATGCAATTATTAATGGCAGTGGAACTCCAGGAAGAGGCACCCACGAAAAAGCCTTAATTGCAGGAAATGTAGTGGAACAAACAAGAAGAAGTGTTGCAAGGTTGTTTGGAATTTTAGAAGATTTCCGTGTGGCGTTTACTTATAGTGCAACTGACGCATTAAATATGGCTATTAAAGGCTTTGTTAATGAAGGTGATCACGTTGTTATGAGCCAAATGGAGCATAATTCTGTGTCTCGTCCTCTTTTAAGAATGGCACGAGACAAGTTTATAAATCTTGATATTGTAGCTTGCAATAAAAAGGGCTACATAGATATGGACGACTTAAATAAAAAAGTTACAAGCAATACTCGTTTAGTTGTTTTAAGCCACGCATCAAATGTAACTGGTGCATTACAAGATATTGAAACAGCAGGCAATATTGTTCGTAGCAAAGGGAGTTATCTTTTAGTAGATGCTGCCCAAAGTGCTGGACGAGTTAATATTGATATGAGGAATTTACCTATAGATATGCTTGCTTTTGCTGGTCATAAAGGGATATATGGCATTCAAGGAACTGGAGGTCTTATATTGAACGACAGAACCGAAAATGTTAGACCTTTTAGAGAAGGTGGCACAGGTTTTGACTCTGCTGCAGAAATTCAACCTGCTCCATGGCCTGATGCTTTTGAATCTGGGACACATAATGTGCCAGGTATTATATCAATGGGTGAAGGCATAAAATTTATAAAAGAAGTTGGAATAGAGAAAATTGCTACTATTGAAATGGCGTGGATTGAAAAAATTAGAGAATTTTTAAGCCAGTATGAAGAAATTACAATCCATGGTCCAGAAAAGGGTGATCCACAAGTAGCTATCCTATCCTTTACAATCAAAGGTTGGGACGCAGAAGATATTGGTAATATTCTTTCTGGAAATTACGGTGTATCAGTTAGAACTGGTTTACAATGTGCGCCATTAGCACACAAATGTATAGGAACGTATCCGGCTGGAACTGTAAGAGTTAGTCCGGGTTATTTTACAAAAGATAAAGATATTGAAATATTTTGCAATGGTGTGCAGACTATTGCTGAAACTTTAGTGCCTGCATACTAAAATAGGGGGACATTATATGGCAGAAATAGCTATGCTCCATGACGTTGAAAAATGTACAGCGTGTAGGGGTTGCCAAGTTGCTTGTAAACAGTGGAAAAATTTGGCAGCTGATAAACAACCCTTTACTGGGGAGTTTCAATCCCACAAGGATTTAGGACCACAAACATTAAACATTATTCGTATGAGAGAAGATTATTCATCTGGTAATATGAAATGGATTTTCTCAAAATTCCAGTGTATGCACTGTGGCGAGCCTGCTTGTGCACTTGCTTGTCCAGAAGAAGCACTTTGGAAAACAGAAAATGGACCAGTTGCTCATAGTGATGAAAAATGTGTTGGTTGTGGATATTGTGTTACGAACTGCACTTTTGGAGTTCCTCATGTAGATCCAGTTACTAAAAAATCTACAAAATGCGACCTTTGTGCAGATAGAATAGAAAAAGGTATGGTGCCTTCTTGTGCATTAACTTGCACTTCTGATGCAATCCTTTTCGGCACTCGTGAAGAAATGATTGCTTATGCAGAAAAAAGACTTGCAGCAATGAAAGATAAGTATCCTAATGCTTGTTTATATGGCGTTGATAAAAATGATGGTATTAAAGGAACATCAATGCTTTATATTTTCCATGATAAACCGTCTGTATTTGGATTTCCAGATGAGCCACAAGTTCCATCAACTATTCCAGTATGGAAAGATGTTGTTCAGCCAGCTGGTAAAGTTCTTATGGCAGCAGCAGGTGTTGCAGTTGCAGCTGGATTTGTAGCAAATTCAGTAATTGGCGTAGGTTCAAAAAAGGGGGACAAAGACCATGAGTAAAAAATATATTCCTCGTTTTAGCAAAAATGTTAGAATTGCTCACTGGGTAAATGTAGCAAGTTTTATGACATTAGTTTTTACTGGACTTCCATTGTATTCAGAAACATTTGATTTTATGTATTACGTTTTTGGTAGCCCTGCTAATACAATACTTGTTCATAAATGTGCTGGTGTTATCTTTATATTACCTACAATTTTTATGTTAATAACAGACCCAAAAAGTTTTATCCATTGGACAAAAACTGTTTTAAGTTGGGGAAGTCATGATTTTAAATATTTTCTTGAATTTCCAAAAGAGCTTTTAGGAATGAAAAGTAATATGCCAAAACAAGACTTCTTTAATGCAGGTCAAAAATTAAATTCACTTGTTACAATATTATGTAGCATTATGATGGTAGCTTCTGGCTTAGTAATTTGGTTCCACACATCTTTCCCAACTGGGTTAGTGCAAGTGGCACACGTATTACATGCTGTAGGAGTAGGATTAATGGTTCCTCTCATTATGTTACATATTTATTTGAGTGTAGGACACCCAGCATCTCGCCCATCTTTTAGAGGTATGACTAAAGGTGATGTTGATGAAGAATACGCAAAACATCATCATGGCAGATGGTATGACGAAGTAACAAATAAATAATAATAGTTATTATGAAAGCCTCTGTATAATATTTGCAGAGGCTTTTTTTATGTTTTAAATTATAGAACGATAATTTGTTATGTTACGTATGTAATATTCAATATAAATCAATAAAATCTAATCCTTACTTATAAGAATGTTTAATTATCCATATAAAGAAAGTGTTATTACATTAATTATTACAGTAAAATATCGTATATATAATGATAATAATGATTGGTGATTAATGTAACATATTGATAATTATAAATATAAGAATTGTGTTATAGTTTAATAAACATCTTGACAAAATCTATAAGATATTAATATTATAACAATAGAATGTTGTTATAAATTAAGTGAAAAGAGAATGAAAAAAAATAAAATAAGGCGTGAAAAATCTGAATATACAGTCCAAGCAGTTAGTAATGCTATTGATATATTAGAGCTATTAGGCGAATACGAACACGAACTATCTGTTAGTGAGATTGTGCATCAATTATCCCTTACTAAAAGTAACGTTAGTAAATTGTTGTCAAATTTAGAGTATTTTGGATATGTAGAGCTTAATAGATATACAGGTAATTATAGATTAGGTGTAAAAATATTTCAGATTTCTCAAGCCTATATTAACAAACTTAATTTAATAGAAGTATCTCAACACTCAATGCAACAGTTGAAAGATTTGCTTAATGAATCAGTATATATAGGCATATTAAATGGTAAAAACATAGTTTACCTTGATGTTATAGAAACTGATGAGCCAGTTAGAGTGAGATCACGTATAGGAAATGTTGGTCCTGCTTACGCTACAGCAATGGGAAAAGCTCATTTATCGGCATTAGAAGATAAGGAAATAGATGATTTATTTAGTAACAAAAGTTTTCAAAAATTTACAGATAATACAATCGTATCAATTAAAGAATTAAAAGAAGAAATTAAAACTGTAAAAGAAAATGGATACGCCATTGATAACGAAGAATACGAAGTAGGAGTATGTTGCGTAGCAGCTCCAATATACGATTTTTTAGGCAAAGTTATTGCTGCAATTAGTATTTCAGCTCCTATTGAGCGAGTTGATAAATCACGATTAGATGCAGAAATTATACCGGCGTTATTAGATTCTTCAAAAAAACTTTCAGTTAAATTTGGTTATAGTGCAGATTAGATTACATTAAATTTGATTATTGACCAAAATAATTATTATGCTAAATTTATTGTATGAAAAATTCATTAATAATCTTAATTATATCTTATTTTATAATTTCTTGTGCATCTAAAAAAGTTGTTGTAAATGACGAATTAATATCTGCTTCAAATCAGAAAGAGACAACAAAAATAGAAATTAATCCAGATGATTTTGCAAAAAATATGCCTTCATCTAACATTATAAGACAATCGTTAATTCATTACGAAAATACATATAGTAGGGTGTATTCTGATGATGAAGTAATAAATGCTGCAGGAAGTAGCAAGATGATAGCAGTTATTAAGCCTTTAGAAATAGGATTTACTATACCAAATTGTCCTGGATTAGTTTTAGATGGGAGTTTTGCTAATTTATGGGTTTCAGAGTATAATGCCGTTATATTTGGAAATTCAAGGGTAGATTTTTATTCTGCTTTTGATTGTGCAAGATACGCTTCTTATAAAAAGGCCTTTAATACTGGTCCAGCTATTACCTTAGGAAGATACATTTTAGAATGGAGTGGGTCAAAAGTAGTCATTCGTGATGCTTATAATAGTAGTATAATTTTCAACGGAGATGTTGGAGGAAATGTTGTTGCTGCTGGCTTAGTTAAAGGTGCTATAGGAGTTGTATTAGATAATAGATATATTATGACTTTTAAAGATAAAATAAAGGCATTTTCTATAGAGGGAACTTTTCCTGTTGATTTTGCTTATATAGCTTATAGTGATAATACATTTTATGGTATTTTAAAGTCTGGTGAATTTTTTACAGTAACAGATACTGAAACAAATGTTACAAATTATAAAAATTGCACTTTAAGTCATACATCACCTTACGCCATGTGTAATGGAATTTTAACTAATGGAAAAGAGGAATATAAAGGCTTGCCAATGAGTGATATTTTTTCTGTAGGTGTTGGGTTATATTTAACTATAAATGATACAACTTTAAATATATATTCTCTAACTCCATCATGGCAACGTTTTGTTGCATTAGGTTATGAATTGCCAGTTGGTTGCACAGACAAAAAAGGTGTGTTGTATTATAATGGGTTTTCTGGTTTAACTTATAAAGTTTCAAAAGACAATGTTAATGTAGTTGAGCAAATACCTAAAGGTTGCAACAAAAAAAATGTTACATTAAGAGATGGTAAATTTTATTGTGGCAAAAAAGTTTGTGGGATTTTTTCAGAAATAGTTAATCAAGACGATAAAAATAAAATGTATATACGTAAGGAAGAGGGTAAAGTATATTTTTATTTTAGTAAGTAATGTTTTAATCAAATTTTATGTCATTTCTAAATATAAAATTTCAATAATAAATTAATAAAAAATATAATGAACTTTTATCTAAGATATATGTCTTATTGCTTATGTTTTTCAGAATATTGTATATTTTGTATATATGGTAAATTATATGTAATATTTTAGGAGGATTTAATGAAAAAAAGATTAATTATTACATTGCTAATGATTTTAGCATTACCAACACTTGCGTTAGCAGAAATTAATATGTATGGTCCTGGTGGCCCACATACTGCTCTTCAAGAAGCTGCAAAAATTTACACAAAAAAAACTGGTGTTAAAATTAATATCAATTTTGGCCCACAAGCTAAATGGAATGAAAATGCAAAAAAAGATGCAGATATACTTTTTGGTGCAAGTGAACAATCTGCACTTGCAATTACAAGGGATCATGCAGATAAATTTGATGAAAAAAATATAGAGCCACTTGCGTTACGCAAAAGTATTCTTTTAGTAAAAAAAGGCAACCCTAAAAAGATTAAAAGTATAGAAGATCTTGCTCGTCCTGGTATTGGTATTATCGTAAATGATGGTGCTGGCAAAAGTAATACATCGGGAACTGGTGTATGGGAAGATATAGTTGGAAGAACTGGCGATGTATCTATGGTTTCAAAAATTCGTAAGAATATTATAGTATTTACTCCTAATAGTGGCACTTCTCGTAAAGCATTAGAAACAATGGAAGGAGCTGATGTTTGGATTACATGGGCAGATTGGGCAATTAGCAATCCAGGAATTGGTGAAGCTGTAGAAATTGATCCAAAATACGTTATTATGCGTGATATGAACATTAATGTTCGTAAAGACGCAAGTAAAGAAACAGTTGAATTTGCTAAATGGTTACACTCAGAAGAAGCAGAAGCTGCATTTAAAAAATTTGGCTGGTTTAAAAAGATTAAATAATATTATAAATATATTATTATAGTTATAGGGATACAATACTTAATGGTATTGTATCCTTTTTATTTAAAAAATTTATATTTATTTATTATTTCAAAGTTAAATAAAGGAAAGTTTTATAATTAGGTGATTTTAAAACTCTTTTTACTGGATTACTTCGTCGTTCCACTCCTCGTAATGACACGTTTTTACGTCATTACCCATTTAAAGTCATTGCGAGAAAAACGATAGTTTTTCGTGGCAATCCACAAAATATATAAATATTTAATTATAAAATTTTTTTAAAGTTAAATAACTTGTTTCAGTATAAAAGTTATTTTAAATTTATTTTTTATAATTATTTCTATTTTATTAACTCATTTCAGTGTAAAGGTTATTTCAATATCAACTTCCCTAAAGAACACAATTTTTTCTCCAGAAGTAAAAGCATTCCATATATTCATTAAATTAGCTCACAAACTCACTTCGTTCGGGGACAAGCCCAGTGTTCGCTAAATACATTTAATGAATATATGTCATTACTTCTCAAGTTCAAAAATTGTATTCTTTATGTATATTGTTATCCTTTCAATTCTATTTAAAAAATTTATATTTATTTATTATTTCAAAGTTAAATAAAGAAATGTTTTATAATTAATTAATTTTAAAACTAAATTTTGTATCAATTTTTTTACTGGATTACTTCGTCGTTTCACTCCTCGTAATGACTGTTTTTACTTCTTTAATACTTCTAAAGTCATTGCGAGACGATTTTAATCGTCGTGGCAATCCATAAATTATATAAACAATTTCAATTTTTATATACTCATTTCGGTGTAAAGGTTATTTCTATATAACTTTCCTAAAGAACACAATTTATTATCAACCTTTTTTACTGGATTACTTCGTCGTTTCACTCCTCGTAATGACTTGTTTTAAAGTCATTAACCTTTTTAAGTCATTGCGAGAAAAACGTTAGTTTTTCGTGGCAATCCACAATACAAAAAATTTCTATATTTATATACTCGTTTCGGTGTAAAGATTGTTTCAATATCAACTTTCCTAAAGAATACAATTTTTTTAATAAATTGAGAAATTTTTTCTATTTAATAGTAAAATCTACTTAACTACATATAAAAATAAAAAATGCCTTTATCTTTTTTAAAGATAAAGGCATTAAAATATAATTAATCTAATCTATCTTAATTATTTCTGCATACTTTCTTGGAGCTGTTTTGCAAGCTCATCAGCTTTATCAAAAACACTGCTCATAAGGTCTGTATTATGGTTTCCTTTAGATCCATCATTATTGATTATACCCATAAAATAATTAAAATCTTTAAATATAGCTCTTTGCTCATCTGTCATACTATTTACTTGTTTATATAAATTTATCCAAACTGGAGTAAGAGCATTTTTTCTTTCATTAAAATCAGCAATTGTAGAAGTCATAATTTCACCGTAAGATTCATCATGACAATCTATACAAGTTTGTGCAGTAGGTGCAGTAAAAGCATCTACGTGGCAAGAAGAACATTCTCCAGTAAGAGATGGCATATACCACTCGGTAGTCTCAATACCTTTATCTTGTAAAAATTCACCTTTTTGAATATCTACAACTTGACTATGGCACGATGCACAATCTTCATTTTCTGGCATAGTTTGACCTTCTTTTTTAGGACGTTCTACATCGTGGCAAGCAAAACAAGTTTCCATCTTTGTTTTGTTAATAAATTCTCCACCATGGGCTACACCTAAATGGCAACTTACACAAGATATTCCCAACTCTTTAACGTGTTTTGCGTGATTTGGATCAACACCATTAACAACTTTTTCTGTATATAAATCTGGTAATCCATATTTTTGGCGAAACTCTGGATTCTTAATCTTATCCATATCTCTCATATGGAAACCAAAAAAAGACATAATTGAATTATCTCTCGTTTCTTTATTAACTTCATCTGTATGACAATATGCACACCATTCAGACGGAACTAACTCTGATGCATACTTAACATCTGTAGCACCTTTAGTAAGAATTTCTTTCTTTTCTTCTGGTGATAAAACAATCTCTGCATACACATCATAAAGACCACCAATTTTTGCCCTCATATAACCAAAAAATCCTGGCCTACCATGACAATCAATACAACCAACATTAACTGCCTCATGAATATTTTTTTCCCAAGTATAATATTCACCACCAGGCCCACTATGGGCATCTTTATGACACATTGAACAAAATTGTGGAGTGCTTGTTAAATGTAATGTTTCATAAGTTACAGCTAAAAGAAGAAAAACGGCAACTATTACAATAACAATAAAAAGCGACGGTTTCCTTTTAGCGAAATTTACTATCTTATTAATTAAATTCTTAAACATATTAAATTCTCCTTATATATCTTAATTATTAACGCAAAAAAGGCGAGCAAAAAACTGCTCGCCTATAATAAATGTTACTATTAGATAACAAAAAGAAGAATAAGTGCAATAACAAGTGCATAAATTGCAAGAGACTCAATAAGAGCAAGACCTACAATCATAACAGTGAAAATTCTGTTACCAGCACCTGGGTTGCGTGAAATACCTTCAACTGCACCACCAATAGCACGTCCCATACCGATACCTGCACCAAGAGCAGCAAAACCGATAGCAAGACCTGCACCTAAAAAGATAGCCCAAGCAGTATCAGCAGCTTTAAGACCTTCTTGTGCAAAAGCTACAGTTGAAGTAAGAACCATAAGAGCAGTAAATAACACTTTTTTCATTAGGAAATCCTCCAAAAAAAATAATAAATTATATTAATGTGCCTCTTCAAGAGCACCACCTATATATATCATACTTAACATCATAAACACGTATGCTTGTAAACAACAAGTGAATACAGCAAGAAAAAACATTGGCAACGGAACAAGAATTGGCACAAGAACGAATAAAATAGCTATAACTAAATCTTCTCCAGCAATGTTACCAAAAAGACGCATTGTAAGAGATAAAGGTCTTGCTAAATGACCAATAAATTCAATAATAAACATAAATGGTGCAAGCCAAATAACTGGACCCATAAAATGTTTTATATACCCTAAACCATGTTTTTTAAATCCGATATAATTATAGAAGATAAATACGCATATTGCCGGAGCTGCCGTTGTATTCATATTTGCAGTAGGAGCTGCAAGGCCAGGAATAAGACCCATAAGGTTTGATACAGCAACGTATGCACCTATACCAAAAATAAGTGGCACGTATGGACGACCTGCCTTACCCATAATATCATCTGCTTGGCTATAAATCCCAGAAACAAGCATTTCAAAAAAGTTTTGACCCTTTGTAGGAATTTCACTTCTTAAACTTCTTGCAACAAGACCGATAGTGATAATTATAAGCATCGCAATAAAAAGCATAATAACATGCAAATAATGATGCTGAATATCTGCCGGCAAGAATGATGTTAGATTAAGAGGATGTTCCATTTTCTTTCCCCCAATATAATTTATATATACTTCCTAATATTACACATACAAAAGGTATTGCTAAACCTATAAGCAAAGCCGCTATTTGAACTTTATAATAATAAATGCCTATAAAAATTATAAAGCCAACTAAAACCCACCTAAAAACACCTAATGGAACAAAAAGCCAACCTGCACTAGATGTCATAACCATTTTAACAAGCCTTGCAAGAGCATATATATCAAACAATGATGCTAAAGCACCAAATAAAAACGATGTAGCAATATGCTCGCTACAACTAACCAATAATAGACTATATAAAATTGCGACAAAAATCAATGAAATAATTAAAATTTTTCTATCAATTTTTAAAACTGCCTCATCTATAGCCAATTTTATATTCTCCTACGTAACCTACTTTTTATTCCATAAATCAGTTCGTTTTAAAAAATAGTAAGCATTACGAAAACCTGAAATTATACCCATTATCATAAAAAAAAGTAATAAATACGGTTTCGTTCCAAAATAATCATCAAGAAAATAACCTATCGCCGTTCCAATAAAAATTGATGTTACAAAAGCTAAACCTATAGTTGACGCATTTAATAGCGACCTTAAAGTAGTAGTATCTTCTTCTTGATTATTTTTGTCGTCTTTATTATTTTTAAAAAACATATCTACATTGCCTTTAATACTTCGTATTGAGCTTTAATCGTGTCATCTATATCTTTATCTGTATGGCTGATAGAAACAAACATTGCTTCAAATTGTGCTGGAGCAAGATTTATACCTTTTTCAAGCATACCATGAAAATATTTTGCATATTTTTTAGTATCAGCTTTAACTGCATCTTGATAAGAATTAACTTTATTATCAGTAAAATATAAACAACTTAATGAACCTATACTATTAAAAGCATAATTTAGACCTAATTTTTTAAGATTTTCGCTAAAACCAGTCCATAACATACTTGCTTTTTCATTTAATTTAGTATGAAAACTATCATCTGAAAGTTTTTCTAATGTTTTAAGCCCTGCTGCCATTGCAAGAGGGTTACCAGAAAGAGTTCCTGCTTGATAAACTCCTCCTAATGGAGATATTAAATCCATAATCTCTCTTTTGCCACCGTAAGCACCAACAGGCAAACCACCACCAATTATCTTTCCTAATGTAGTAATATCTGGTTGAATATTATAAAACTGGCTTGCTCCACCTTTTGAAAGTCTAAAACCAGTAATAACTTCATCAAATATAAGCAGACTACCATTTTCATCACATATTTTTCTTAAACCAGATAAAAAGTTATCGTTTGGTAATACTAACCCCATATTTGCAGCAACAGGCTCTACAATAACACAAGCAATTTCGTTTTTATTTTTTTCAAAAATTTCTTTTACATTTTCTAAATTATTATATTCAGCAACGATAGTAAGTTTTGCTACATCTTTAGGCACGCCAAGAGAAGATGTTTCGCCATAAGTAAGTAAGCCACTACCTGCTTTTACAAGCATAAAATCAGAATGACCGTGATAACAACCCTCAAATTTTATTATTTTATCTCTTTTCGTAAAACCTCTTGCAAGACGAATTGCACTCATCACTGCTTCTGTGCCAGAAGAAACCATACGAACTTTATCTATTGAGGGAAAAAGCTCTATTATCTTTTTTGCCAACTCTGTTTCTATAGCTGTTGGTGCACCAAAACTTGCACCTTTAGAAAGTGCTTCTGAAACTGCTTTTATAACATCTTGATCACTATGACCAAGTATTAACGGCCCCCATGAACAAACGTAATCAATATATTCTTTTCCATTTGTATCCCAAATGCGACTTGCCTTTGCTCTATCAACAAAAAAAGGCTCGCCTCCAACAGACCCAAAAGCCCTAACGGGACTATTTACTCCTCCAGGAATATATTTTTTTGCTTCATCAAAAAGGCTCATTAAAAACTCCTATTCTTTTTATTATAATCTACCTTAACCTTAACATAAATCTACTTATATTGTAAATTTAAATAAGGCAAATTCTAAAAATTATTGCATCAAACTTTAAAGAATACAATTTTTTATCTTAGCAAGTTATAGAATGATTTTTTATCCGAAATGTAACAATTTCAGGATAGAAATTGGAGCGAAAAAACGAATGTTTTTTGTAAGTGGAGCATTAGACGGTCATTACGAGGAGTGAAGCGACGAAGTAATCCAGTAAAAAGAGTTCTAAAATTATCTTATTATAAAACTTTCATTTATTTAACTTTAAAATGATAGATAAATATGAATTTTTAGATAGAATTGAAAAGATAACAATATACATAAAGAATACAATTTTTGAACTCAGAAGTAATGACATATATTCATTAAATGTATTTAGCGAACACTGGGCTTGTCCCCGAACGAAGTGAGTTTGTGAGCTAATTTAATGAATATATGGAATGCTTTTACT
>JAZSQT010000086.1:0-6623 GCA_045538075.1 Mucispirillaceae bacterium | reverse complement strand
ACGTAATTATATATAATATTACTTCACATTGTTTTAGCATAAACTATACATTTTTGCTATATAATTTTCAAAATTACATTTTTCGTTTATATTCATAAAATAAACCAACCTTATAAAAAATGATAATAAGTATAATTATTTCTATCTTTAATATCTTATCAATATAATTATACTTTAATAAATTGTTTAATAATAGTTTTATATTGCAAGTAAGGCATTGCATAACAAGTTATTATTTATTTATAATCAGCAAGAGAAGTTCTAAATAGATTTTTTAGGTTTATAATTTTGAATATTTTTTCACTTTTATTATTTTAAATGTATTAACAAAATAATTGATATACCATTAGCTACAACTTTAATTGTTGATAAAAGCAATTATTCTGCAATATATTATTTTTTATATACTTTTAGAGTTTATTTAAGATTAAAACCACATAAAAATGTCTGGATAAAACAAGCCACCCATTTTGCTGTATCCAGACATATTGATAAATAAAGAAGTAACTTAAAATTTAGTATATAATATGCCCCCCCCCTATGTCAACAGAAACTAATTAATTTATCGTCATTACGTAAACTAGCAAAAATTTATCAAAGAAAGAGGCGTTGCTTTTTCTAAAATCTCTATACAGTTGCCTAAAAACAACTGTATATTATTATGCTTATAATATTTGTGCATTTTTACACATTAATATGCTATAAAAAATAGGGTAGCTTTTCAGCTACCCTTATTATTTATACGTTTTCCATATTTTCTTTAAGGAATTTGGCTAATACAACATCGGTTTTCATAATGTGGTTTTCTAACCAGTCTTTTAAAAATGCCATAACGTTAACGCCAGCTACATATTTATCTGACATTAATTTATTTTTAAATTCTACAATTTCGTTTACATATTTTCTGTGCATTTCCATATGACCTTCAGTTGCACCGAAGCCTAATTTTTTCATTAACCTATTTTCCCATTCAAAATGAGTTTCTGTATAATCTATTAATTCATCAACAATTTTTGCAAGGGTTGCTTTATCATTTTGTTTGCTTAATGCAGAATACACCATATTTATTAAATCAATTAAACGTGAATGTTGTCTATCTTGCTCATGAAAACCAGTATGAAGTTCTGGTGTAAATGCGAAAAATACTGCATCATCGCCACCAAAAGAAGCACTTTTAGTTTTCATATCAGTTCCTATACTATTTAATGTTACTCCTATTTTGATACTTTCTTCTGTAAGGTGTGCTGCTGCATCAGTTTCATTATTTAACGATAAAATCTGTTGTGCCATACTGTGAGTTCTATTATTTTGAGTTTCCATTGCTTCAAAAGTATCGTTTACTGTTTGCAATATTGATGAAGTTTGATTGCGTATTTCTTCAATAATATCACCAGAAGTTTGCGTTAAAACTACTGCTTCTTTAACTTGGGTAGCATTTTCATTAACTTGAGTTGCCATAGATTCTGTTCTTTGATGAAGTTTATCAACAACTTTTTCAACGACTACTGTAAACGATGTTGTTTTTTCTGCAAGTTTTCTAACCTCGTCAGCAACGACAGCAAATCCTCGCCCAGATTCTCCAGCCCTTGCAGCCTCAATAGCAGCATTTAATGCAAGCAAGTTCGTTTGGTCTGCAATTTCTTTAATACCTTTGATACTTTCTTTAATTTCGCCAGAATATTCTAAAAAGTCTGTCATAGTTCCAACGATACTTTCAACGGCTTCGCCAATTTTATTCATCATAAGAACATTTTTTTTCATAGAATTGCTACATTCAACATTTTTTTCAAGACAGTTTTCTGCTAACACTTTTGAATTTCCACACATTTCTGCTACTTGAGAAGATATATTTGTTAGTCCGTCAACTTCTGATGAAATATCTCTTAAGCCATTTACAACAATATCTACATTTGAGTTTAACTTATTTTGAGTAACAGCTAAATCGTTTGATGCAGAACAAATACTAACTTGTGCCCTTACGTAATCAGATGATAGGGACTGAATTTTTTGCGTAATTTTTTCTAACAAAATTTCTATATCTTCTATTAACACATTATCAAAATGTTGTTTTTCAGGGTTTTTATTTTCATAAAAATCTTGCAAATATTTTACTAACGCTTTTAATTGGAAATTTAATGATGTATTATGGATTAGAAACATTACACCTGCTACGACGAATGCTATTAAGCTACTAATTAATCCTTTTAGCCCTAAAGAAACAAAAATTATTATTATCGTCAATACTACAACTAACAAGTATAAGTATTTTTTCATAATATCCTCCTAAATCATTCTATTGGTATTACGTTTATTGACGTTAATTTTATACCTTTTAAACCTTTTATCTTATAATACAAATTGCCAACAACATCTGCCTTTCCTCTAATTGCCAATATCTCAAGGCAGTTATGGTGGTCAAGATGAATATGTTGCATAGATAAAATTATATCGTGGTCTTGATGTTGTATTTCTAACAATCTTGAAACCATTTCTTTGTTATGATGGTCATACAGGAAAGACACAGCCCCAGCTACTAATCCATCTCCATTGATTACATCTTGGCTAACGTATTCTTTTACAAGGTCAGAAATTGCCTTTGAACGAGTTTCGTAAGATTGTAGCTTTAATTTATTATCAAAATTTTCTAAAAGTTCTTTTTCTATAGATACACCAAATCTCGTTAAGTCCGACATAATTCCTTCTTTAAAATTTATAAAATTTAAAATAAAATATCAGAACAAAAAAATAATTACAATATCTAAAGTAATAATTATTAATTTGGAGTATTTAAGTATGAAAAAGTTCATATATATAATTTTTATTTTATTCTCTTTAGTATTAAACAGTTATGCTTCAGAAAAATATAATGGAATAATAGACATAGATATAAATAAATCTATAATATCTGGTGCTATCAAAATATTATCAGATAAAAACACGATAGTTTCACTAAATGTTGATAAATTTTACGACATTGCTATTGACGGTAATAAATTAAAAATAAATACAGACAAAATTGATATCGCTTTAAAGAAAGATATAGAAAAAACAATAACTTTTAAGAAAAATTTTCAAGATTACGATGTAATTAATGATGATTTTTTATCTCTATTTAATATCACTCCTATTATTGAAAATTCCGATATAAAAACTTACTCTATAAACTTTTCTCTGCCAAAAAAATATACTGTAATTTCTGCTGGAGAAGATGTTTTAATCAAAGAAAACGGCAATAATAATGATTATACTTATACGATGTATTCTCAAATATCTACTTTTGATATTATAGCCTCATCAAAATACCATATATATAAAGAAAAATATAATAATATTGAAGTAACTGGATATTTTTTTAACGAAAATAAAGATTTAGCAAAAAGTTATATCGAAGCAACTATAAATTATATAAAAAAATACGAAAACTTACTTCAAAGCCCTTTTCCATACAAACGTTTTTCTGTTGTAGAACATATTGAGCCTTTTGGATATGCAGTTCCAACTTATACTGTATTAGGGTCAAAAGTTATAAGACTACCTTTTATAATTTCTACATCATTAGGTCATGAGGTAATGCACCAATGGTTTGGAACGGCTATAGAGAAAAAAGGCGATAGCAACTGGTTTGAAGCGATAACGACTTTTTTTACTGATTTAGGAAACTTGCCTACAGAAGATGAAAAAATTGCATACAGAAAAAACCTTTTAGTATCCTACTATAATTATATGGCAAACAATTTTGATTATCCTTTAAAAGATTTTAAATATAACGATAGCAAAAAGTCGCAAAGTGTTGGCTACGGCAAAGGAGCAATGCTTTTTCAAATGATAAACTCTTATTTAGGAGATGAAGAATTTTTAAAAGGGATAAGAAAGTTTGTAAAAAATCACATGTATAAAAGTGCCTCTTGGGACGATATTTTTAATAGTTTTGATAATAAAAACGTAAAAGAGTTTGCAGATTTTTATCTAAAAAAGCCTATTGAACCAGAAATTTTCGTAAATAACAGCTATTTTTCTGTAGAAAATGCAGAAAACCATATTACTTTTGATGTATTTGTAAAAAATTCTCCAAAAAATTTAACAGTTCCATACACATTAATTTACGATAATTTTGAAGAAAAAGGAAAAATCACTTTAAAAGAAGGTATGCAAAATATATCTATAAAAGTTAAAAATAAAAATGTAAAACTCATATTAGATAAAAATTATGAAGTTATTAGACATTTAACAAAAGACGAAAAACCATCTGCCTTATCGGCATTTTTTTACAGTAAAAATATAATTGGCATAAATGATGATATAGATAGTTGCCAAAACTTTTTTAACGGATTTTCAAATATATCGGTAAAACATTATAAAGATACCTCATTAATTGATTTTGCAAACAATAATGTAGTGATTTGCAATTTTGAAAACCCAATTATAAAAACTTTTACCTCCAATATTAAAGTTGACAAGAAAGCCGATAGTCAATATAGCATATTTAAAAATCCTTTTTCAGAAGATAATTTTATATTAGCTATAAACAACCCTCTTGATGAAAACATTAGATTATTACGTCATTACGGAAAATATGCTTATTTACAGTTTAAAGGCGATAAAAATATAGAAAAAGTTATTGATAGCACCGATAATGGCATTGAAGTTTTCGTTGGCAAAGAAGATGTAGCCTTAAACCCAGCGTCTATTAAATCAATTAAAGATATAGTTAAGGTGGCAAAACTTTATCCAGTAATATTTGTTGGTGAACATCACGACAATTACGCCCACCATTTAAATCAGCTTGAAATAATAAAAGAATTATATAGCCAAGACAAAAAAATTGCTGTCGGTTTTGAGATGATACAGAAACAATTTCAACCAGTATTAGACGATTATATTAAGGGCAATATTAGTGAATACGAATTTTTAAAACAAGTAGATTACTATAATAGGTGGAGTTTTGATTACAACCTTTATGCTCCAATTTTCAGATATTTAAGAGAAAATAAAATTCCAGCAATAGCATTAAATATAGATAACACTATTACTAAAAAAATATCTCAAGGCAACGCAAATAAATTAACAACGACAGAAATTAGCCAATTGCCGAAAGAGATGAATATACCAAATAAATTTTATGAAAAAACTTTAAGAAAGATATTTAATCTTCACCCACCACAAAATAAAAAAAGAAATTTTACAAACTTTTTTTTAGTCCAAAATATATGGGACGAAGTAATGGCAGAATCAATAGTTAATTTTCAAAAAAAATATAGAAACTATAAAGTTGTAGCTATAGTAGGTCAAGGTCATCTAAACAAAGAAACTGGCATACCATTACGCTACAAAAGATTAACTGGAAATGATGGCTTTGTTATCACTCAAGATGATAATGTTAATAATAGTTTTAGTGATACAATCATTTTTACTAACGAAGTATATTCTAAAGGCACTCCAAAAATTGGTGTTTCTGTAAAAGAAGAAAATAATCAATTAATAGTAGCAGAAGTGTCAAAAAATTCACCGTCAGAAAAGGCAGGCATTAAAGTTGGCGATATATTAACTCAATGTGGCAAATACAAAATTGAAAATATTGGCGATTTGAAATATCTTCTTTTTGAAACTGGTTACGGAAAAAATATAGATTGCCAAGTAAAGCGTAAAAACCAAAATTTGAAGATGACGATTAATTTATTTGAATATAGCCAAGATTTTTCATCAATACATAAAAATATAATGGGAAAATAGAATGGATTATATAGAAAATCGTGCCATAGTAAAGGGTGTTGGCAACGGTATTATTAAATTAGAACTAATAAATGAAATGTGTAGCAGTTGTGATAGTTGTTGTAAAATTCAAGAAAAAGAAGTTACTATCAAATGCAACGATAAATTTAATATAGGCGATAAAGTTATAATTAAGCAGTATAGGAATAAAGCCTTTAATTCTGCCTTATTATTTTACGGTGTGCCAATAATATTTGTATTATTCTTTTTATTTATTTCAAAAATTATTCTATCATTATCAGATATTTTTACGGCATTTATAACACTACTATCTTTAATACCGTCATTTTTTATCGTGAAATATTTTTCAAAAAATATAAATTATCCTGTTGTGATAAAAGAATAAGAAAAATACTTATACGAAAATACATCAATAAATGATATATGAAAATTTTTATTACGAATTTTTAACTAAAATGTAACAATTTCAGGACAGAAATTGCACCGAAAAAACGAATGTTTTTTCGTAAGTGGAGCAGAATTTACTTCTGCGTAACGGTTGACAAAAAATTTTAGGACAAAATTTTTTGTATTATTTGTGGATTGCCACGACGATTAAAATCGTCTCGCAATGACTTTAAAAGGGTCATTACGAGGAGCAAAGCGACGAAGTAATCCAGTAAAAAAGGTTTTAAAATCACCTAATTATAAAACTTTTACTTCTTTAACTTTGAAATAATAAATAAATATAAATTTTTAAATAGAATTGAAAAGGTAACAATATACATAAAGAATACAATTTTTGAACTCAGAAGTAATGACATATATTCATTAAATGTTTTTAGCGAACACTGGGCTTGTCCCCGAACGAAGTGAGTTTGTGAGCTAATTTAATGAATATATGGAATGCTTTT
>JAZSQT010000064.1:0-6239 GCA_045538075.1 Mucispirillaceae bacterium | reverse complement strand
GAGACACCAACTCCCCTTATTGCTTCAAACATATTACATCACCTCCTTGTAAATTTCAATAAAAAAATCAAAAAAGTTTATAAAAACTTTATTAATAAAAAAAGTCTGAAAAAGACGAGGAGAAAAATTATGGCATTAGTATTAAACAATCAAAGAGTGTATGTGAGTAAAGTAGAGGAGCATACAAGAGACACAAAAGACGGAAAAAGAAAATACACAAAAGGATTAATATCATTTAATAGTTCGTCAAAAGTAAATAAAGATGAATATAAAAATGATGATCCATTTTTAATTAATTACGTATGCTTTTCCAGGGAAGCTAATACCTTAATTAATGAATTAATTATTAAGCAAGGAGAGAGAGGAAAAGTATTAGAAGTAAGTGGTAAAATATTTACAAGAAGTTATGAAGATAAAAATACTGGTAAGAAAGTATATTCAAACGAATTTGTAATATATACTGCAAAAGAAGTGGTAAAGAAATCAGATAAAAAAGAAGTTAAACAAGAAGAATTTGATGAGATACCATTTTAAGAAATCTAACTAATTTTGCCCTACAATAGTAGGGCTTTTTTTGTAAAAAAATACAATTAATATAGGAGATTATTATGAATAAAAATGGAATAACAACAACAAAAGCATTAGGACAAGAACAATATGAAAAATGTAAAATTATAGGTAAAATTTACTATCAATACGATTATAGAGATGTTGATGGAGAGTTATTTTCTACAGTAGGAAATACTCTTGAACTTTGCAGAAATCGTAGAGATGAATGGATTAAAAATAAAAAAAGTTCTTAATAGCTAATTAATCAAAATTGTAAGAATACTTCTGAATTTAATTATTCAAATGGTTTATAACTGTTTGAAAATATAAACGAGGAGGTGTTTTTGATATTGGTAAAGTTTTGAATTTTGTTGAAAAAATTGCCAACATAACATTGGCAATTTTCAAAACAAACAAAACAATAGCAGAAATCATAGAAAGATTTAAATGATTTCTTGTTATTGTGGTTAGGTGTAACCAGCACCTAACCATTTACCATATCTTAAACAAAAATTAAAAAAAGTCAATAATGAAAATGAATAAAGTTTATAAAAACTTTATTATCCAATTAACCTGTAATAATAGGGTTTTTTCTAAATCAAGAAAACAAAAAAAATATAAGTTTTTAAGAACTTTTAAATTTATAGTAAGGAGACTAATATGTCAAAATTTTATTTTTTTAAAGAAACAGAAAAAATTGATTTATCAAAACACGGTCCTAAAATATGGGCTGTAGTGAAAGAAGAAGAAGTTCAGATCTTTCGTTTTAAAGATGATTTTCCTCATATCAAGGAAAATTCAAACGAATTTAAAGGATTTCTCAAAAGAAAGAGATATAAAGGAGTAGAACCTTCAGAAGTACTTTTAAGGGCTAATTTTGGACGATTTATGAATTACAGAAAGCATACTAAAATAGCTTTACAAAAATTAGCAGATGAAATAGGAGGAATTTTAATCTCTGGTATTATTATTAAAGATAAAGATACTGGTAAATTAAAGGTTAGATTTGTAAGAAATAATAAAATTATAAATGAGGATGATTCAAAAACATACGATATTGTAATTAAATTTCTAACACAAGATGAAATTTTAAATATAAAAACAGATTAATATAAAGATTTACAGAGTATAGCAACGTAGTATGGTTGTGTGATGGTAAGCACAATTAGTTTGCTGTATAAGGAGGTGATACATGAATGAAGAAATTTTTGAATTTGTTTGAAAAAGTCATCAGAGTCATTCTGATGACTTTAAAAACAATAAAAATCTTAATAGAGCTATTTAAATAGTTCTATTACAATAGGGGAGACACCAACTCCCCTTATTGCTTCAAACATATTACATCACCTCCTTGTAAATTTCAATAAAAAATAAAAAAAGTTCGTAATAACTAATTAATTAATATTGTAAGAATACTTCTGAATTTAATTATTCAAATGGTTTATAACTGTTTGAAAATATAAACGAGGAGGTAATATAAATATGGAAAAAGTTTTAGTTATAATTGAAAAAACTGCCATTATAATTATGGCAGTTTCTAAATTACTAAAAACAATAATAGAGATAATCAAACTATTTAAATAGTGTCTCTGTTATTGTGGTTAGGTGTTCCACGCACCTAACCTTTTTCCATATCTTACATAAAAAATAAAAAAAATCAATAATGAAAACAAATAAAGTTTACGAAAACTTTATTATCTAATTTTGCCCTACTTAGTAGGGCTTTTTTTGTTTTAAAAAGGAACATCATCATCATTTTTATTTGATACTTTATTATTATTAATTTCACGTGAGATAAATATTCTAATACGTTTTTCTGGAGCGTCATCTTTTTTAGTTTCTTTATAGTTAATATTAGTTACTTGAATAACATATTCGCCATGGACACCAGCTGATAGGATTCCAGAAAGATATTTAATTTTTTCACCGTCTTTTTCTTTTTCTTTTATCCATAGGGAACCAATTGGATATAAATAACTTTCACCTTCTTCAGAATACGATTTTCTAATAGTATAATCAGGGTTATTTTTTTCTGGATTATCATTAGATTTATCTCTTTTAAAGATAAAAAATTGTGTTTTACCTCCTAAAAATCCAAAATCAACTATTGCAGAATAAAATATTTTGCCATTCTTTTCATAAGTCCAAGCAACACCTGCAGCAACAGGATTCAAAGTATTATTTTTTTCATTTTGAGCCATGTTTATATCTCCTTATCATTTTTTTTAGCTCCTTAAATTTGTTTAAGAGCGAATAGTGAAAAAAATCACTACAGATTATTAATATTAATTGGAGGATAAATATATGTTTCGTTATTTTATTTTTAATATTTTTAATTATGGTTTTAAGGTGTGTCCATACTGTGGTAATAGGTTACGTCATATAGAAGGATGTATTAAGTGTGAAGTATGTGGTTATAGTATCTGTGGTTAAATAGGAGTAGAAGAAAATGAGTAAAACTTTAATTTTATGCGAAAAACCAAGTCAGGCACAAGATTTTACGAAAGGCTTAAAAGAAAAATTCAAAAAAGAAGACGGATTTTATGAAAGTTCGTCTTATGTTATATGTTATGCAAGAGGACATTTAATAAGTTTATATGACCCAGAAGATTATGATGAAAATTTAAAGACATGGTCTATGGATAATTTGCCAATTATACCAGAACAATTTAAATATAAGGTATCAAAAGAGGTAAAAGGATTATTTAATACCATATCCAAAAATTTAAAAAGAAATGATGTTAAACGTATTATTATTGCAACTGATGCTGAGCGTGAAGGAGAATTAATAGCACGGCTTATTCTTTTACAATCTGGAATAACATATAAATCTGGGAAAGAATTATTTAGATTTTGGACTTCTGGAGCTTTAACACCAGATGAAATAGAAAAATCTATGAAAAATTTAAAACCATTAAAAGATTATGATAGATTATATTATGCAGCACTTGCAAGACAGCAAGCTGATTGGTTAATAGGTATAAATGCAACAAGAGTAGCAACATTAAAAGCTGGAGGTAGTGTTGTTTCCATAGGTCGTGTTCAGACACCTACATTATACATACTTGCAAAACGTTTTAATGAAATTTCAAATTTTATTGCTTCAAAATATTATGAGATAGATTGTATTTTTATTAAAAATAATTCCACTTTTAAAGGAAAAATGATAAGTGATGATGGTAAAATAAAACAATTTGAAAAAGAAGCAGATTGTAAAAATTTGTATTCAGATTTTAAAAATAAAATAGGTAAAGTAATATCTATAGATAAAAATAAAAAAGCAGAAAAACCACCTATGTTATATTCATTATCATCAATACAAAAAGATGCAAATAGTAAATATGGCATACGTGCAAGCGATACTCTATCTATTTTACAATCATTATATGATAATAAATATACAACGTATCCACGTTCTGGGAGTGAAGCATTAGAAGAATCAATGGTTTCATTAGCTGAAAAAACAGTTAAATTATTAGGAAATAATGGATACGATATTAATCGTTGTAATATCCAAAAAGATAATAAGAGAGTTTTTAATAATGAAAAATTAACAGATCATTATGCTATTATTCCTACTGGTATAAAACCAGATAAATTATCTAAAAATGAGCAATTAGTATATGAATTGATCTGTAATCGTTTCATAGCAGTTTTTTATCCTCCGTATCTATATGAAAATACTGAAATAATAATAGATATTGAGGGTAAAAAATTTAAAGTTACAGGAAATACTACAATAGATAATGGTTGGAAAGATATATATGGAAATGAAGATAAAGCAGAAATTTTGCCAGAAATAACAAAAGATGAAGAAATAAATGGCAATGTTCAAATAGCAGAAAAAGAGACAACACCACCGAAACATTATACTGATGGAACACTAATTTCTGCAATGGAGAATGCACATAATTTTGTAAAAGATGAGACATTGAAAAAAATGTTAAAGGATGTAGCAGGAATAGGCACTCCAGCTACACAAGCAAGTATATTAGAAAAAATTATCAGTAGGGGTTATGCAGAATTAAAAGGTAAGAATATTATCATAACTTCTGAAGGCAACAAGTTAATAGAAAAAATAAAAGATGAGCAGGTTTGCGACCCAGCTTATACTGCTTTATGGGAACAAGCTCTTGATGATATTGCTGAAGGAAAAATTCCTAACTCAGACAATTTTATGAAATCAACTAAAGAATCCGTTGTTTTTTTAGTAAACTCAATAAAAAGCAAGGATATGAGTGGTATATCAAAAGAAAAGAAGCAAGAAAAAGAAACTATAGGTAAATGCCCTGTATGCGATAATGATATTATAGAATTTACTAAAGGTTTCTCTTGTAGTGATAAAGAGTGTGATTTTGTATTATGGAAAAATAAATTATCATTTGTAGGAATTGGAAGTATATCTAAAAAAATGGCAATAGATTTATTTAAATCATATAACGATAAAGGTTATTATGAACTTAAATTAAAATCAAAAACTGGTTCACAATATACAAAAAATATAAAATTATTTAAACATGATAAATACGGTTGGGGTATAGAATTTATAAATAATTAATAATTAATAATTGGTAAATTCTAAAATTATTATAAATTTGGCAATATAGAAGACTTTTTATAAATTTAGTTATTTATTGACAAAATAATTTAATAATCGTATATATAAACTATATTTATCATCCTTAATTTTAAGGAACTCGCATTATTGCGACCAAAGAATATACAGAAATATCTGTGTATTACTCTACCAACGCTATCAGAAGGGATAGCATTAAACGATTAAATATATTTACGCAGTGTTTTTGCGTAAAAAATCAAGAAAGAACAAAAATAATCAAGAAAATAACAGGATAGTTACGTCTAAAAATAGTCAATTAGATTATTTTTAATCAATCAATTAAAAAAGTTCATAATAACTAATTATATTTAATAATTAAAGGATTATAAGAATTTACAGAGTATAGCAACGTAGTATGGTTGTGTGATGGTAAGCACAATTAGTTTGCTGTATAAGGAGGTGATATATGAATGAAGATAGTTTTAATAGTGCTTGAAAGAGCCATTAGAATTATTCTAATGGCTCTAAAAGCCATTAAACTTTTAATAGAGCTATTTAAATAGTTCTATTACAATAGGGGAGCCCTTACCAACTCCCCTTATTGCTTCAAACATATTACATCACCTCCTTGTAAATTTCAAGTAAAAAATCAAAAAAGTTTGTAAAAACTTTTCATTATTCAATGACGCATTATGCGTATTACTATAAATTAATTAAGAGTAGTAAAGATAAAGTTTATGAAAACTTTATAACGTTATAACACGCATAACTGCGTATAATTTATATAAAAAAAATAATAAAAATAGTCTGAAAAAGACAAGGAGAAATTAAAATGAAAAAAACAAACAAAACAAAAAAACAAAGTGTAGCAGAAATTCTTACTCAACAAGTTATTGCAAATTTAGAGAAAGGTATAATTCCTTGGCAATCTAATGGTATTAAGCCTTTTAATGCAAAGAGTGGAAGAGAATATACTGGTTTTAATCACTTCTTACTTTCAAATGTTGCTAAAAACTTTAATGATCCACGCTTTTTAACTTTTAAAGAAGTATCAGAAGCAGGAGGTAGCATATTAAAAGGAGAAGAAGGTAATATTATTTATTTCAGTGGTAATGGTAAAATAGATAATATA
>JAZSQT010000057.1:0-22151 GCA_045538075.1 Mucispirillaceae bacterium | reverse complement strand
CTTGTATTTTTTTACTATTATTACAAAATTCAATTATATGACTTAATGATATATATTCTTATATACACTTTTTTATGTAGAATAATAATTATATATAATATCATTAAATTAAATTAAATAATTTTACAAAATATTATTGAATTTTTATACCCAATCTGTATTATAATTCTAATAAGTAAATTTCCATAGGAGGAAAAAATGACTGATATTTTAGATGTGTTTGCGAGAGAGATTATAGATTCTCGTGGTAATCCTACTGTTGAAGTAGAAGTTACAACAAGTGGTGGAGTAATTGGCAGAGCAGCAGTTCCGTCTGGTGCTTCTACTGGTCAATTTGAAGCTGTTGAATTAAGAGACGGAGATAAAAGTCGTTTCGGTGGAAAAGGTGTTCTTACAGCAGTTCAAAATGTAAACGAAATTATTGCTAATGAGCTTGAAGGTATTGATGTTTTTGAACAAAAACTTATTGATGAATTACTTATTCAGCTTGATGGAACAGAAAATAAATCTAAATTAGGTGCAAATGCAATATTAGGTGTATCTATGGCTTGTGCAAAAGCTGCAGCATTATCTTGTGAAATGCCTCTTTATCGCTACTTAGGTGGCACTTTTGCTCATACTTTGCCAGCTCCTATGATGAATATTCTTAACGGTGGAAAACACGCTGATAACAATGTAGATATGCAAGAATTTATGGTTATGCCACTTGGTGCTGCATCTTTTAAAGAAGCGTTACGTATGGGTGTAGAAACTTTCCATTCGCTTAAAAAAGTTCTTCACGATAAAGGGCTTAATACTGCAGTTGGTGATGAAGGAGGATTTGCTCCTAACCTTAAATCAAATGAAGAAGCGTTGCAAGTTATTATGCAAGCAATAGAAGCTGCTGGCTACAAACCAGGCGAAGATATTTTTATTGCATTAGACGTTGCTGCTACAGAACTCCATAAAAATGGCATATATACATTAAATGCAGAAGCTAAACCAGAAAAATCAGTTGATGAAATGATTGAGTATTATAGCTATCTCGTTAATAAGTATCCTATTATATCTATTGAAGATGGTCTTGATGAAGAAGATTGGGACGGTTGGAAAAAACTTACTGACGCTATTGGCAAAAAATGTCAATTAGTAGGTGATGACCTTTTTGTTACTAACTCAAAAAGACTTATAAAAGGTATAGATAAAGGTGTTGCAAATTCTATCCTTGTTAAAGTAAACCAAATTGGAACAGTTACAGAAACTATGGACGCAGTAGAAACTGCAAAAAGAGCAGGATATACTGCAGTTATTTCTCACAGGTCTGGAGAAACAGAAGACACTACTATCGCAGATTTAGCAGTTGCTCTCAACGCAGGGCAAATTAAAACTGGAGCTCCAAGCAGAACTGATAGAGTAGCAAAATATAACCAACTTTTAAGAATTGAAGAAGAACTCCTTGATAGTGCAGAGTATCTTGGACGACGTGCTTTTTACAACTTAAAATAATTTAATAAATAAAAAAGTCTGTTAGCAATAACAGACTTTTTTTATAAAAAACTTATCAATAAATAAAAACTTATTTAATCTAATATTTAACTACATTTTATTGAAAATAATTTCGGCAGCCATTTCATTAAACATATTAATATAAGATTTACTATAAGGGTTAGTATATGCTTTGAAAGGTTCACCAAGAGAATTTACCCAAAAGATTAAGTTATCTATTTTAGGGTTTTTAAAATCTATAACCCAGTAAACTATTCCAGTTTTTTTATGAGTTTTTTCTGTAATACTGCCTTTTGGTAATTTATGAGATAAAGAACACGCCTCTAAATGTTCAAGGTTGTGAGCATTCTCAACACAAGATGAAGAATAAGGAAACACTAACATATTATTAATATCATACATGTAAGCTAAATCGTCTTTATCTGTATGAAAAAAAACTAATTTATCTAATGAGCCTTTACCAGGTATCAATTCAAAAAGAGCAATTTTATCAACTTCGCCGTTAGATACAACTCCTCTACACATATTATCAACATTTTTAGAACATACGAGACTTGAAAATTCATCAAATTCTTCAAAATCGTAAGTAGGCTTTTGTATCTCAAATCTATACATTTTGGAGCCAATAGGAAAAATAAGTATATTTTCTTTTAAGGATATAGAAGTGTCTATTTCGTTAATATTTTTTTTGCCAATAATATTTTTTGTATTAATGTTAGTAATAACAGAATCTGAATACAAACAATTTTGCATACTGTCCCAATCACAAGCAAAATCATCATTCGTCTTTTCTATAAATTTTGCAGAACCATTAGAGATAAATATTAAATCGTCAATTTTTTTGTCTGTCTTAGCAATAGAATTAATGTCTTTTATTGATGAAATTTTTGCAACAACTTCAGACCCATAATAAAACTTTTCCTCTCCATACTTGAAGATACCTATTTTATCATTTCTAAAAAAATAAGTTGGTATGCCAGAGTTTATAAAAGAGGCTGGAGTATTATCAGAAAAATAAAATTCTACTTCTTCAGCAAAGGAAGGTGTTAAAAGGGATAAGGCGATATAAAAAAATAAAACGTATATATATTTAAACATAATACTTCCGTATAGACATTAATATTGATTTTACATAATATATTATATAATAAGGTAAATGTCAAATTTTAAATTATTCTAATAAATTATGAAAAAAAATGAAAAAGATAGTTGACAAATTAAAATAAGTTATATATAAAAGTAGCTCAAAGTTAATTGCGGGTGTAGCTCAGCTGGTAGAGCGCGACCTTGCCAAGGTTGAGGTCGCGGGTTCGAGTCCCGTCACCCGCTTATTTTGTGGCGACGTGGCCGAGTGGTTAGGCAGAGGCCTGCAAAGCCTTGTACTCCGGTTCAAATCCGGACGTCGCCTTAAAGCAAAAAAAACTTGACAAATATATTAAGTTTCTATAAGTTACTTATGTATTTAGTTTTCTTTTAATGCCCAGGTAGCTCAGTCGGTAGAGCAGAGGACTGAAAATCCTCGTGTCGATGGTTCGATTCCGTCCCTGGGCACCATTTACGCAAGTAATAATTACATAGTATGCAGTTGTTATATATTAGAAAACGTTATTCTTACCAAAAATATCGGTAGCTCTATGAGTTCTACAGCCATTAAGTCTAAAAATCTTTACAATACTATTAAAATTCCTTTGCGTTCCAAGTTGTATGATTTAACACAAGATTTTGAAGTAGCAGTATTACTAAATAAAATAAAAAAATCATAATAAAGTAAAAAATATAATAGTGTTCTTTCAAGATAAATATATTGAAGATTTTAGCCGTTAAAATTATAATAATACTTAGATGTAAAATGCATAAAGAACTTATAATGCAAGATTTGAAAATTATGAATAAAATTTTAAACTAAAATAATTGATATTAAGGAGAACGATATGGACTGTCAAAGAGGAACAAAAATAGTATTAGATGAAGAAAAAATTATGAAAGAAGGTAAATATAATTTAGAAGAATTATATAAAGAAATAGATGAAATGGCAGTAGATGCAGGGTTAATAAAAAAAGATAAACTCCTTTATATGTGTAAAGGCGATGAAAAAGATTTAGCACGATTAGGAATATTTAATTATAAAAATTTGTCTAAAAAAGAATGGTTTACAAAGAATGTTAAAGAATGGATTTGGCTAAATAATAATGAAGGAAATGGAAATATAATAGAGATATGTAAGGAATATAAAATAGGTGTATGGTCTTAATACTATGGCTAAAAAAGAAACGAGAAAAGCAATCAATTTTGATTTAGATACACTGAAATTAAAAGAAAAATTTTCTGATACAAGAAAGCCTTATAATGATATAAAAAAGTTTATGGAAAGTAACGGTTTTGAGCATCGCCAATATTCTGGATATATTTCAAAAAAACCTATATTAGAGGGTTATGTTATAGCCCTAATGAATGAAATGGACAATAAATTTTCTTGGTTAAAAGATTGTATCCAGAAGTTTGATGTTACAGAAATAGGTAATACATTTGATTTAAAATACATTTTTGATAATAACATCAAGAATAAAGAAAAAAAGGTTTAAAGAGGTGAAAAATAATTGCTTGATAAAGAGTTAAAATAGAGAGGAATTTTAACGAAAAAAATAAAATTATTATTTATAGCGTTATTGTTGCCAATTTCATTAATCGGTTGTAAAGGTTCTTGTAGTAGTAATTCAGATAGTGGACTTCTTATACTGTAGTAGATTGTCCTATTTTATCTAACGATTTTCTTATGAAAGTATTAATTCAGAAAATTATCGGGTTTAGGGAAATCAATTCTAAAATATCAATGCAAGATTAATCGTAAAGATAGTAGTAAAAATCAATATATTAATAGTTTGTAGTTAGATAGGACGCATATAATACTGATATAGAAATGGGATATACTGAAATAAATCTACAAATATTTAATAATGGATTGCCAACGATTACATGGAATGTATATAATAAATATTATGGCATATCATTTTATATCAATAGAATTTATTATAAAAAGGCTTATCTTAATAAAGGTATATCAGTATAAAAATATAGAGTATAAATTTTGTATATAGGTGTATATAAAATTACATTTAATTATTCGTTAATTATTAAATAAATTAGCTTCACAATGTTTATTGACATAAAAAATATGTAAAAAATTATGTAAATAATTAAAATATGTATTGAAAATAAAAGTATAAACTATTATAAATTTATATGGATATAAAAAATTGTAAAGAAATTATTACAGAATTTGTTGAAAGGTATAATTTTGCTAATATTTATACCGATAATAGTTTGCCTATAGGAAATAATCAGTCGTCATTATTTTTTAAAAATAGTGAAGCTATATCTTTTCTCCTTGCATCATCAATTACTGGTAGTAAAAATATTGGTTTTTTTAGGTTGCTCCCAAATGTTAATGTAACTCACCCATTAAGGGGCGAATGTATTTTTATTAGCAGGCAATTACCAGACAAAATTGATATACCAACAATTTTTTGCAGAAAGCCAGAAGAATTGTCAAAAATTTTAGTTTTAGCGATTAAAGCATCATCTGAATCAAAATTGCCAATTTCTGTAGTTATGTCTGATAATGCTGTTAACAATTATACTATTAGCGAAAAAATAACTTGTGATTTAGTTAGGGCTTCAGCCTATTTACATAAAAATACGTATCAAACTAAAATGACACAATCAAATTTAGAAGATTGTTACAATACTGTAGAAAATATATTTAACCAAAATTTAGATAACAATATTAGTGATACATTAATATCTTTTAATGATTCTAAATCATCTTTTTTTTCGTATCTGATGCCAAATAAAGCTCCAGATAAAATTTTATCATCAAAGTCTAAATATTCTTCTTACGAAGACGAAGTATATCAAATAGAAAAATTACTTAACAATACTTATTCTTTAAATATTTCTATAAATTCTACAGAAAAAGATGAGCATTTACCTGAATTTAAAGATTTTTTATGTCCTGGTTGTCCAATAGTTAATATTATCGCAAAATTAAAGAATGACGAAACTATTATATTTACAGATATTGACTGTAAAGGTGTTGAAAAGGCGTTCAATATTAATATTGCTTCTTTTGAAACATATTTAGGTATAATTTCAGATAATTTATCAGTAAAAACAATATTTATTGGTTCAGCATCAAATTATAAGCAATATCATAATAAAATGCTTAAAAATGGACAAGTTATATTCTTAAATGATTGTAATATAAATAATATACCTATATGCACAACTATTAAAAATCCAAAAAAACTTACTACTAATAAAAATCAATTATTTCCATACAGTTGTAGTAATATAAAAAATTACAATAAAGTTAAAATTAATTTAAAAAAGTGTAAATGTTTAGAGGAAAATAAAGAGCCTATCTGTATAGATAAAGTTAAGTGTCCGGCTTTTTATATAAAAGATAATAAAGTTTATATTGATAATAATACTTGCACTGGTTGTGTTGCTTGTAAAATTGTATGTCCTAATGGAGCCATTAAATGAATTATAGACTTATTTTAGGTGGATATAGATTTACTATTTTTGATGAGTGTATTAAGTTGCTTATTCATAGTGCTAAAGAGTCTGACTATATTACTCAAGTTGTAGGAACTCAAGGATTATCTCCAGTATCGCCAAATATTATAACTCTATATTTAACTGGTAGTGCTAAAAAATCATATAACGATATTGTTGTAGATTTTGATAATATTTTTAAAAGTGAAGTTTCTGGAATTAGTTTAAATCCAGATGTATTATCATTAGATTCTGAACCAAATGGAAGCCACTATTGGGGCATAATGGGTGCATTATGCAAAGTTATTAGTGATATATCACCAGCTTATGTAACAGGTTATTTATTGGAAAAAAACTTAAAAAAAGAACTTGATATATTTACTAAATTTTCAAGCCAACTTCCTTTTGCTTTACAAGTTGCAGTTAATGAATCAATAAAAGATATTATTGATTAATTTTATTATCTAACACCTAAAGCATCGCATATTATATTAATTTGATGAGATGATAACCTTGAGGCTTTAGACATTCCAATTAAAGTGCCTACGAGAGGTTTTAAGGCTGTAGCTGGACTTCTTTTTATGCCTTCTTTATCTCTAATTGATAATACTGAAGTTAATTTATCAATATTAATACCAGTAGAGTCATTTTTTGCAATGTAAGAATTTAATGCGTTTACTATATCTGATATATCTCTTTGTCTCGTTTTTTCTCCAATATATCTTTCGCCAGTAAGAGACGGATTATTTTCTAAAGATGCAGTAAGTTTAGCCCCAGTAAGAGACGGGTTATTTTCTAAAGATGCAGTAAGTTTAGCTCCAGTAAGAGACGGACTATTATCTAAAGATGCAGTAAGTTTAGCACCAGTAAGAGATGGATTATTATCTAAAGATGCAGTAAGTTTAGCTCCAGTAAGAGAAGTTTCTTTCTCTTGTATAGAAGCAATAAGTTTTGATGCACCAGTAATTGATGGTGTGTCTTTTAATTCTCCAGAAGCAATTCTACTTGCTAAATCTCTAAGATCAGTATGTTCAATCCTTGACATTTCTGCAAATCTTGAAAGCTCTGCTATAGTATTTTGTAACGTTTTACGAACTTTATTTAATTCATTTTCGCTATTAGCTGCTTTATATTGAATTGCTACAACTTCGTTTCTTAAATCTGTATTTACTTTTTTTAACTTTTGAAAATTCATATACTCTGTATCGGCTTTCATTCTTGCAATTTGGCTAGCATACGAATTATTTGTATCGGTAAGTTCTCTTATTATTTTTTTTAATTTTTCTGATTCTTGTGTGTTTTGGTTGATTGATTTATTTTTTAAATCTTCAATAATATTGTCTTTTTGTTTGTTTTCTCTCGTTAATCTTACTACTTCTGTTTTATATTTGATTATTTCTTCTTTTTTGCTTTTGTCAGAAGTAGCTTGTTGAGTGCTATTAAATTCAAAGATAGCCTTAAAGAAGAGATTAAGTTTATGGCTACTAATATTATCTTGAATGAGGATATAAGAATCTTCTGAAAGGCTAAAACAGTAGTAGCAGTAGCTACTATCATCTTTTTGAAACGCCTTTCTTGATAACTTACCATCAATCATTGTAGTTATCCAAATAGGTGCTGGTGATTTAGTATCATCATTTGTATCTAAAGACAATACGGTATTATCTGTTTTATAGTATAAAAATGCTTGAGTATTAATACTTTGAATTATTTGTCTTAAATTTTCTACTTTCATATTATATTTCTTTACAAGCCTTATAAATGGTAGAAAACATTTCGTCTAAATCACTTTCTTCTACTGAAGAAAATGCAATTCTTATATCTGTATTATTAGTGCTGATTACACCTATTTTGTATTTATCTAATAAATGGATTCTTAAAGATTCTGCATTCACTCTATGTAACTTTATACACATAAAATATCCAGAATTAAATGGATAGGCAGTAAATTCATCACTAAAATTATTATTTTCAAGAATTGATTTAACTTTTATACATCTATTTTTAATAATATTATTTAACTCTTGTCTTTGTTTATAAAACTCTGGATGTTTGATACTCTTTAATATTATTGATTGAGATAGATTTGTTACATTTGATATAGTCGCTCTAATAATACCTGATACTTTAGTTTCAAGGGCATCAAACAATGATGATTGGTCTCCTAAGCCAGCTGAACCAAAAGTTATAAAGCCAACTCTCAAGCCCCAAGCAAATTCTTCTTTAGTAGCTCCATCTAACTTAATAGGAAGTAAATTAGCACTTCTACTAATTAATAAAGAAAATATAGATTCTTTAAAAGAAGTATCATCAAAAAATAACCCAAAATAAGCATCATCTGCAATAGCTACAATGTTTACACCTGATTCTGCAATTTCTGTAAGACCGTCAGCTATTTTAATCATTTCTTCTTCACTAGGTGTATATCCAGTAGGGTTATTTGGAAAATTTAATATAACTATAACTTTATTTTGAGGTTTACTACATTCTCTAACTTTTGATAATAAACCCTCTACATTAAAAGTATTATGACCATTAAAAAGGCTATAAGTAACGATTTCTGCTCCTCGTCTTAAACCAAAAGTTAATCTATAATTGCCCCAAAATTTATCTGGTAATACTACATAGTTATCTTTATCAACAAACATATCAGCCACGATACTTAAACCGTGTGTAATAGCATTTGTAACTACTGGCAAGCTAATACTCTTGTTTTTTAAAGAAGGATTATCAATTAAAAGTTTTTCTCTCCATGCTAAACGTAAATCATTTATTCCTGATGATGGAGCGTAAGTAAAAATTTGAGTAGGATCTAAATCGTGCAAATGACCATATAAACAATCAAGATACATTGGACCATTACTTGAGGCTGCTATACCTAAGGTTGCGTTAAATTTGCTTGTTTTTGCTTTTGCTTCAGATGATTGAGAAATAATGCCTTTTGGCATATAAAGAGATTTGCCTAATTCTGATAACATATCAAGCACATATAAATTTACGCCGGCAATATTTTCATTAAGAGATTTTGCAAATGTGTTCATGTTTCCTACCTAAAACTTTATCTTGTCATAATACATTATCAATAGATAAAATACAAGTATTGTATTAATTATTGTATTATAAACTCTGTAAGTAATTGTAATATAAAAATTAAAAAATATTTTCTAATACTTAACAACAATAAATAAGATAAATTAATAATGAATTTATCTTATTTTATTATCTAATTACATTTTAATTTTAAGTTTTTTTAATCATATTATTTAATGTATCAAAAAATAATTGTCTATTAATTATATCTATATCCATTTTTAAATAAGAAAAATAACTTTGATATTTTTCTGGCAGTTTAACGAAATCTTTTTGCGTTGTAACAATAAAATCTATATTATTTTTTTGAGAATTTTCTATTAAATTTTCTATAAATCTTATTGGTGGCAAATTGTGGTCTCTAAAACCTTTAAAAAAAGTTACATTAGTTCCTAATTCTATTAATGAGTTATAAAAAGATTTATTATTTGCTACAGCTGAATAAGCAAATACATTTGCTCCTTTAAGGTTATCTTTATTATAAATATTATTTTGAAAAACAATATTTTCTGTTTTAGTTTTGCTAAAAAAGATGTGTGGCGTATCAATATATCTCTTAGTTTTTTCTGGAATTATATCTTTAGAACTTCTCGTAAAAATAATAATATCTGCCTTTTTTATAGCTTGTGGCATTTGTCTTAAATAACCAAAAGGAAAAATAAAGCCAGTAGAAATAGGGTTTTTATAATCTAATAATAAAATTTCTACATCTTTTTTTATTTTGTTATGTTGAAAACCGTCATCTAAAATAGCTATATTAGTGCCAAAATTTTTTACGGCATAATCAAGAGATAATTGTCTTGATTTTCCAGTTATTATAGCAACATTTGGACATTGAGTAGCCATCATATAAGGTTCATCACCAGCTAAAGGAGGTTTATAAAAAATTTTATTGCCATCAGATATAACATTTAACTTATAACCTAATTTACCTTTATAACCTAATGATAAAATTGCAGTTTTTTTGCCGTCTTTTACAAACTGGTTTGCTATTTCTATTGTATGTGGAGTTTTTCCAGCACCACCTAAAACTATATTGCCTATAGATATAACTTTCGTATTATTTATCATTTTTATCTTTCTCTTTTTGCATATTCCATAAATACGCATATTTAAGAAAAGCATAAATATATGCACTTGCTGCAGCAATTAAACCAACTACACCATCTAAAAAAGATTTATTTAAAAAATAGAGTTTATTAAAAGCAAAAATTGGTGAAAATAACAACTTTAAAATACTGGCTTTTTTGCCTTTCTTATAATAATCAGTAGCCGATAATTTAGCATATTTAATGGTTTTATTCATATGGTCAGTAATGTCTTTGTATGAGTGATGTATAAGAAAGTTTTTAAGATAACTCGTATTTCCTTCTATAGATAAAGATTCATGGACATTTTCACCAATCCATTTAGGGTTTGCATCTTTCTTTACGAGACGCAACTTGTTATCTGGTTGCCAAGAATATTTTAGTAATTTACCAAGATATTTAGTTTTTCTATTAATAATATAACCAGAAAAATTGTTGTTACTACTATTTATAATATTTTTAATTTCTGTTGATAATTCTTTCGTAATTTCTTCATCACAATCAAGACATAATATCCATTTTCCAGAGCATTTTTCCATTGATGAATTTTTTTGAAGAGTAAATCCTTTCCATTCTTCGCTAAAAACTTTTGCTCCATACTCTTTAGCTATACTAACGGTATTATCATCTGAAAAAGAATCTACTACGATTATTTCATCTGCTATATCTTTAATACTGTCTAACACTAATTTAATTCTGCTTTCTTCATTATAAGATATTATTGATACTGAAAGTAGTATATCTTTCATTAGAACGCCTTATAATCCCTTAAATTTGTCGTAAATAATTTTTGCTGATTTAGATAAAAAATCATCACTTATATTATCAAAAGTTTTTTTTGAATAATCTTCATTTAAATTATCTTTATCTGGTATAATATACGTTGCATCGTTATTGCCAAAAAGTCCCCACCTTGTAGGTGATTGACTTTTTTTTGCAGGGTATATTAATACAGATTTTTTTCTAAAATTTCCTGCTATATGACTTGGCCCAGTTGAGCCACCAACGTATAATTCACACTTATCTATCAATGCTGCTAAATCAAGAATATCGCTACCATTTTTATAAATATAAATGTTACTATTTTTTAAATTAGATTTAATTATTTTTAATCTATCAAAATCACTTTCAGATGAAGTTAGAATTATATTTATACTACTATCTATTTCAGAAATTTTTTGAGTAAGGAGAGTATATTCCTTATCAGTTAAATTTTTTGCAGAGCCACCCATAAATGGGTGTATTAGAATAAATGGAGTATTTATATCGTTTGATTTTAAATAATTTATAGCATTATTTTGATTTTCAACACTATATTTAATTCTTCCATTAATTTCAAAATTTTTATTAAACAATTCTGGGTTAATTGATTTAATAATATCAAGATTATATTCTGCTTCATTTTTTATTGACTTAGAACGTTTTTGATAAATGCCATAATTATAAACGAACCAAGATAAAGGTTTAGACAAAGGTCCTATTCTATATTTTGCATTAGATTTTAATGCCATTTTTAATACTCTATTATCAGAATATAATGCAGCAAATATGTCGGCATTAAAATCTTTTAACTTTTTATCAAATTCGTCTTTATCTTCATCAATAATCCATGTTTCGTTAATAAATGATAAATTTTTTACGATAGGAGCATTATATTTTCTAACTAAAACTACTATATGGCTTTCAGGAAACATTTTACGAACCATATAAAAAGAGGGGATAGAAAGAATTAAATCACCTATCTTATCGGTGCGAGATATGATTATTCTATTATTCTTTCTAATTTCTTTTTTTACAAATGGTAAAAACTTCAAGAATTTTCGCCTCTAAACTGCATTTCGTATAATTTTTTATAAGTAGGAGATGATGATAAAAGTTCTTCATGTTTGCCAACAGCTTCAACCTTACCTTCATTTAAAACTACTATTTTATCTGAAGTTAGAATTGTGCTTAATCTATGGGCTATAATAAAAGATGTCCTACCAACCATTAAATTATCTAATGCTTTTTGAACAACTTTTTCTGATTCTGTATCAAGAGAACTAGTTGCCTCATCAAGGATTAGTATAGGAGGGTTCTTTAATAATGCCCTTGCTATAGTAATGCGTTGTTTTTGACCTCCCGATAATTTAACACCTCTCTCACCAGTCATAGTTTCATATTTTTCTGGTAATTCGTTGATAAATTCATCGGCGTATGCTGCTTTTGCTGCTTTTTCAATATCTTCATCAGTATAATTTTCTTGTCCGTATGCAATATTGTTTTTTATGGTATCATTAAATAAGAAAGGTTCTTGAGATACTAAACCAATATTTTTTCTTAAAGAGTGAACTTCAAAATCTTTAATATTTGTATCACCAATTAATATTTTTCCATCAGAAACATCATAAAATCTTGGTATAAGATTTGTCATTGTAGATTTGCCAGCTCCAGAATGACCGACAAAGGCAACTTTTGAACCATAAGGAATAGATAATGATATATTATCTAAAACGTAAGGAGCATCATCGCTATATTTAAAGGATACTTTTTCAAAAGTAATATTTTTATTATTAGCATCACATATTATTGAACCATTATTTTCAAGAATATCATTATTTGTGTCTAACATATCAAAAATACGTTTTGCTGCTGCCATTGCTGCTTGGAACAAGTTGTTTGAATTGCCTATATCTTTAACTGGTTGATAAACCATAGTTAATGCAGCTAAGAAAGAAAAGAAAGCACCAGCTGTAATACTGCCACTAATTACTTGGCTTCCACCTATATAGATGATTGCTGCAATACCAAAGGCTCCAATAAATTCCATTAGAGGGCTAGTAACTTCGCCAGCTAAAATTGATTTTATGTTATATTTTAATAACTTATTGTTTATCTTTTCAAATTTTTTAATTTCTTTATCTTCGCTAACAAAGGCTTTAACTACTCTAACGCCAGAAAATGCTTCTTGTAAAGTAGAGTTTAAATCACCCATTTGTTCTTGTCCTTTAGTAGTATATTTACGAATTTTTTTGCTAATTAGAACCATTGGGTGTATAAAAAATGGATAACAAACAATAGCAATTAATGCTAATTTCCAATTCATATATAAGATAACGCCAACAAGAATTACAATCGTAATAACAGAACGAATTATAGTAATAATTGCTGGGATTGATGCTTGAAGTAAATATATATCGTTAGTAATTCTAGACATTAACACACCAGTAGATTGGTCTGAAAAAAATCTAACTGGTAGATTTAAAATTTTAGCAAATAATATATTTCTTAATTTTGTAATGACTTTTTGACCAACAAACCCCATTATAAAACTTTGAGCAAAGCGAAAAAAACTTTTAACAAAATAGACGAATACTACTATAAAAGGTATTATCTTTAGTAAAGTATCATTTTTTGCAATAAAAATATCATCAAGGACATCTTTTACTAAATAAGCTAATGCTCCATCTGTTGAAGCCGTCAAAGCAGATGCAATTAATGCAAGAAAAATAAAAAATTTGTATGGAGCAAAATAAACCCAAATACGCTTGATAATAAAGCACCTCGCAAGAAAGCAGTATATTTATATATCATTATTTTTCATGGCATTCAAGACAATTATCTAAACTTGCATGAGCTCCATCTTTAGGCCATTGATTATGACACATAAAACACCTATCGCCACAACCATCATTCATTGATGATATTTTTAATTTAGGTTTAGAATCGTTATGACAATTTTTACAAGTTTTAAGAGATTGGTGTTCTGGACTGTTTTCAAGAGTAGGATGACAAGTCATACAATCTCCAGCACATCCAGAAATAGCATCTGTAGATATAGAAACTACACTAATTACCACAAAGCAGATGAAAGGGATTCCAAAAGTAATTGCCCTTTTTTTGTTGTTCTTAAATAATCTGTATCCCATTCTAATAATCCTTTACTTACATAGTTGTTAATATTATTTAACAAATTTATAGGCATTTTACCAAACATTTTTTGAAGTTTTAATATATTTATTCCATTAATCATTCTTAATCCTATAATAACTGATTCTTTAAAAGATACTTCATTATCTAATTCTTCAAAAAAATCGTATTTATATGGATTATTAATATATTTATGTATATCATTAATAAAGGAATATCGCAACCTTAATCCAGTATCAGAATAAATCATAGAATGAGCAGAAGCTCCAATGCCTATATATTCATCACTATCCCAATAAATAATATTATGAATACTTTGTTTGTTATCTTTTGCAAAATTAGAAATTTCGTATTTTTTAAAATTATAATTTAATAAAATTTCTTCAATTTCTTCATATTGAGTTTCATCATTATCAAAACCGTGTAAAAAATCTCTATCATCTGGTGTATAAGAATATGCAGATATGTGAGAATGATTTAGACTACATAATTTTTTTGCAGTATCAAAAATAACTGATTTATTAACCATTGGAATATCAAAAATCATATCAGTATTTAAATTAATATCTGATTTTAAAATTTTTTCTGCTACATCTAATGCTTTTCTGCTTGTATGGATTCTGCCTAACAATTTTAATACTTCATCATTTAAACTCTGCACTCCTAAAGAAATTCTTGAAATATTATAATTTTTTGATAACGAAATAAAATCGTCTGTAACACTTTCTGGGTTTGCTTCTATAGAAAATTCATAGCCAGAAAAATCAATATATTTTAATATTTTATCAATAAATTCTGATAATATATTAACAGGAATAGATGATGGAGTGCCACCACCAATATAAATAGTATCAAATTTCTTCTTGTTTTGATGATATAGGCTTTGTAAACAAGCATTAAAATAAGCTGTAATTAAATTTTTATCAAAGGAAGTTGTAGAATAGAAATTGCAATAAGGACATTTTTTATTGCAAAAAGGAATGTGAATATATAATCCAACCACTACTTTATTCCATATTTCATTAAATATAACCCTAATGCTGCAACAGAAAGACTTTGAGAAAATTCACCATTTTTTACTAATTCTATAAGTTTGTCGTATTTTATTAATATTGGCTCTGTATCTTCAAATTTATCTAATTTTTGTTCGTCTGTAATTTTTGCATTTTTAGCAAAAAAAACATTACATTTGTTACACATAAAAGCTGGGTTTGGGTCTAAAACACCTAAAGAAATAAATTCTTCTGCCGTAGCACCAGTTTCTTCTAACAATTCTCTTTTAGCTGCTTGAATAGGGCTTTCATTTTTATCAATACTGCCACCAGCAAATTCTAATGTGTCAGATTCTGTTCCAGCTCTAAATTGTTTTACTATTATAAATTCATTATTTTCTGTAACAGGAACGATTAATGCCCAATTATTCATTTTTACTATAGTAAAAGGCATTGAGTCATTAACTTCTTTATAATAATAATCTTTTTCTATTACATTAATGATAGGATTTTTAAAAATACTTTTTTCTTTTTCTTTTTTCCATTTATTTATCAAAGTATAATCTTCCCGTCTGGAACATTTTGAGCTATTTTTATATTTGACTTTGCTTCAGTATATTTATTGATTAATTCTTCAGGTATAGTCTTTATTTCATATATTAAATGTTCTTTTGATATAAACCCAGAAATTTCATCTTCAAAGGGAAAACCATAAGGTAATAGGGCAATAGATAAATTTCCAGAAGGAGATGGCATAATCTGAACTACTGCAACATCTTTAATCCTTTTATTATCTTCGTCATTAATGCCTATAATTATTTCTCCTGATACTGTTTTTGCAAGTTTAATATCTGCCATAAGATACTCCTACTGTTTTTAATTTTGTAGTAAATTATTTGCTAATTTTTTTCCGTTGTCTGTTAAGAATAATAAATTATTTTCTTCAAAAATTAAATCTTTATTTATTAAATCTATAATAATTTTTTCTGAATAATGTTTTTTCCACGACATTTTTTTATAAAGGTCGTTTTTTGATATATTTTCTTTATTTTGAAATAGAAATACTGTTACTACTTTAAGGTCAAAATCTATTTTTGCTTTTTTATTTTTAAGTATAATTGGAATTATACCTTTTTCTGGTGCAATAAAGGCACTAATTATAAAAATTATACCTAAAATTACTGCAACTGTTCCAGATATTAATATATTAAATTTTGCAGCTAAACTAAAAGAAATCAATGAAGATATAACACTAATTAATATGGATAATGTAATAATTACTGATAATCTTTTAGAGTATAAATTTGCTGTTAGTGGTGGAGCCAAAATAAAGGCAACAACCATAATTGCTCCAGTTATGCGAAAAGATGAAGCAACCGTAATTGTAACCATAATACTAATAATCGTATATATTTTACTTATTGGCAGTTTTATACTTTTTGCAAAATCTGTATCTATAGATATGATTTTAATTTGTTTGTAGTATAAGATGATGACTACTATATTAAAAATTAGTAATACAATTAAAAGATAGATATAAATAACGCCGTAATCTTTTCCATTTATTATTAACCGTTCAAAAGGGATTGAAGCTAAATCTCCGTTAAAAATTATGTTAATATCAACATTTGGAACGTTAGCAAATAGGCTAACAATTATTAAACAAAAGGCAAATAATATACTTGGAATAACGAATAAACCAATTTTATTTGGAAATATTTTTCTTTCAGTAAGATAATTAGATAAATATATACCTAATAATCCAAAAAATATTGCTATTGGCAAAAAGAATGTAGATGAAATATTAGAAAATAATGCAAATCCAAATGCCATGCCTAAAATAGATGATTTTGAACTTGCTTCAGCAATAATATAATCATCTTTAAAGGTAATTACTGCTCCTATTAATGAGCATGATATTGCCATTAAGATTGTTAATGTAATTACTTCTATTTCAAAGGTTGGAGTCATTTTTGCCTCTAACAAGAGTGTATGAATAATGTTTTTTATTTTTTATTAAATGAAATAGTATAGATATTAAGAAAATTATACCAGCAATAAATATTACGGCTGGACCAGTAGATATATTTCTTATAGTGCTACTAATTATACTGCCAGTTCCAGCAGATAAAGCTCCAATTAACCCAGAAAATACGACTGTAATAAAAAATGTTTTTGTAAGTAATCTTGCAATAATCGCAGGAATTAGAAATAGCACTGGTATAAAGATTATCCCTACAATTTGGATACCTGCAATAGTAACAGAAAGTGTAACTATAAAAATTAGCAGTTCATAAAATTTTGCTGGTATTTTTGATGATAAAGCAAGTTCTGGTTGAAAAAGAACTGCTTTAAATCTTGTTAAAAATAATAATATTATTAATGATGAAATTAAACTTATATAAAAAACTATAGTTGCTTCATCTTTTAATAAGGTTGTAGCATCACCTAAAATAAATTTATCAAATTCACTTGAAAGATGTATATTTTCATGGCGAAGATAAGAAAATAACATCATACATAACCCAAAAGTAACCGAAGCTATTAAACTTTTTAACACTAACCTGTTAATATTTAAAGTTCTTGAAATCCATCTAATAACTGACAATGTTAGTATAGCAAAAATAACTGCAGGTATTAAAAGCATAATATCTGCTTTAAACTTTAATATAACGACAGAAATAAGTATCCCTGCAAGAGATGCGTTTGCAACAGAACCAGAAAAAATATTATTTTCTTTTGTGGTAATAAAAACACCAATCATTCCAGTAGCAAAACCTAAAACAACAGAATTTTTAATAATAACGTATATAAAATGGCTAATAGCTGGGTCATTAATCATTAGTATTATCCATAGATGCAATTTTAATAAAGTTAGTTTTATTACTATACGTATTTCTTAAATTTTCTTCAGTAACTATATCTTTAGTATCTCCATAATCAATTAATTTGACATTAATTAGTGCAGTCATATCGTAATATAACGGTATAGTAAACACGTCGTTATGGGTTACAACTACTGTTTTTCCAATATTTTTTAAATGGTTTAATATGTTAATTATAGTATCTTTACTTTTTTCATCAGCACTAAAAAAAGGCTCGTCCATAATAAAAATTCTTGAATTTTGAACTAACGCTCTTGCTATAAGTAAGCATTGTTGCTGACTATGGGTAAGATCGCTAATAGAATACTTGCGAAAATCTATTAAGTTAGTTAAAGTTAAGGCAGATTCTACCATATCTTTATTGCTTCTTTTATCCTCTTTATTTTTACTTGACCTATTATAAGAACCCATATTAGCAATGTCATAAACAGTAGTGGGAAATTTCCAGTTTATACTTGATCTTTCTGGTATCCATGCAATGTCGTTTTTAAGGGTGCCAGTAGGACGAGAATAAATATAAACTTTTCCAGCAGTAGGCTTTATAAATCCCAATATAGTTTTTAGCAATGTTGATTTTCCTGCTTTAGTTGGACCAATAATAGCCATTGTAGCATTCTCTGGAACAGTAAAATCTACATTCCATAATACTGGTTGTTCTCCGTAAGCAACTGTTAAATTTTCTACTGATATTGCAGTATTTAGCCTATCTATATGTTCTTTATGAGTGTTAGCACGTTTCATTTTAAATCCTTTATTCCGTATTTTTAGGAAAGAGCATTTACTATAGTGTCAATATTATATTTCATCATTTTTATATATTCAATTTTTTTAGAAGTTGCTTCTCCTAAGGTGTCAGAGTATAGAGTTCCTCCAATTTTTACTTTATGACCATAATTGTCTAAAACTTCAACTAAAGTGTTCATTAATCTGTTTGGAACAGATATTTCTGTAAAAATAACATTAATATCATTTTCTATGATATAGTTAGATAAATCCATTATATCTTTTATAGATATTTCATTAATAGTATCTAAATTGTGTAAAGATTTAGTTTTAAAACCGTATGCTTTTCCAAAATAATCAAAAGAATTGCGTGGAGTAATAATAAACCGTTTATTTTCTGGAATTTTTTCAACTTGGTTTTTAATATATTTATCTAATTCAAATAGTCTCATTACGTATAATTCTTCATTTTTAGTGTATAATTCTTTGTTAATTGGTGTTTCAGCAATAAGAATATCTGTAATATGATAAACCGCTTGTATCCATAACTTTACATTTAACCAAAAAAAAGGATTATATTCGCTAACACGTGATTCATCTTTTAATAAATCTTTACTTTGAATTTTAGACGAAATCATTTCTACTTTATGGTTAGTGTTTTTAATCTTGTTTAATATGTTTTGCAATCTACCTTCGTGGTATAAGCCTATATATAAAATTAAATCAGATTTATCTATATTTATTAAATCGTATTCACCAATAACACGAGTTCTAACATCACTACCTTTATTTGTGATAGTGCTAATATTGATAAAATCACCACCAATTTTTTCTACAGCTTCAGAAATTATCTCGTTAGTTGTTAATACGTTTGGTTTATAACTTTCTATCTTTTCTACTGGGCTACAAGCAGCAATAAGGATTATGTTAACAATAAGTATATTTATAAATAAAGAAAAATTATTAAACATTAACTACTTTAGCAAGTATAAAATATAACTTCAAGAAGAAATATATAATTATTTATTTTTATGTAAATTCAAATAAATAGTGTAGCAAATAATTTTTTTTTAATGCTATAAATAATATTTAGATTTATTTGATAAATAGTTCTAAATTAATAATGTAAAAATTTCCTTTTATTCCTCGTAATAGCTGTTTAAAAGTCTTTGTTAGAAAAATGCCAGTTTTTCGTGGCAATCTACATATTATACAAAAAATTTCTTCATAAGATTTTTTGTTATTTTTATGTTACAATTTTTATAATTTACCATAATTTTTTACGTGTAAATAAAGTGTTGTATTATTTTTTTATTTATACTATATTTATTAGGATAACGTATTTTGGATAACATTTATGTGATAATGAAATTGGGGAGGCAATTTATATGTCAATATCTGTGAGGATACTGTCTATTAGTGTGGCTATTATTGCATTTATTCTTGTCATTTTTATTGGTATGCCGATTTGGGCGAAGTGTATTATAGGCACAATTTCTGTTGTTGTTTATTATGTAGCAATTATGACTACAGATGCTAAGGTAACGGCAATTAATAAGTTTTTTGATAGTTTATATGTAGATGGTCATATTGACTACACAAAAAGGCTTGTTGTTGATGGTCTTGGTGGAACATTAAAAATAATGTTTACTCATATCAATGATATACTTGAGTCAGTTAGTAAAAGTTCTTTTGGAACGTTAAAAATTGCCGTAAATATCGGGGAGAAAGGCTTATTTTTAACAAACAGTATCGTAGATGTTAGGGAAGCTGTTGAAAGAAATAACGAATTAAATTCAGGAATTGGGCAAGTTGAAAAAGAAATGCTTAATTCAATATCAAATATTGCAGAACATACATCAAATATTAGTGTCCAAACTAAGCAGACAGTTGATATTACAAGAAAAGGTCGTGATTTAATGGCTACTGCAAGAGGATATAGCCAAGATATATCAAACCAAATATCTACATTAAATACTCGTATTGGAACATTAAGTGATAGTGTTGATCAGATTGGTGAAGTTATTAGCGTTATTAGTGAAATTTCTGACCAAACAAACCTCCTTGCGTTAAATGCTGCTATTGAGGCTGCTCGTGCAGGAGAAGCTGGACGTGGTTTTGCAGTCGTTGCAGATGAGGTTAGAAAATTAGCAGAAAAAACAATCAAATCTACACAAGAAATCGTTGATACAGTTAAAGGTATGCACGAAAATATGACAGGTGTTTCTGACTTATCAGATAAAGTTAACAAAATACTTTCAGAACAAAGAACATCTATTGAAGAAAGTTATAATAGTTTTGATGATATTATGTCTGCTGTTGGTGAACTTGATACAAGTATTAATGAAATTTTAGTTGCTACAGAAGAACAAAATGCTGTTAGTCAACATATTTCTGGTGCTATTCAAACAATAGCTGACGAATCACATATTATATTAGATAGAGTTCAGCAGTTAAGACATAGTTATGCAGATACTTTTGGTGTTGTTGCTGAATTAGAAGCAAAATATTTAGGTCAAGAATACCATGACAAAAACGCTCCTTTCGTTAAAGCAAAAGCGGCTCACTTAGCATTTATGAGAAAAGTTTTAGTTGCTTATTCTAGGAATGAACCAGCTCAATTGGCAGATCATACAAGATGCGATTTTGGAAGATTTTATTATGGGGAAGGTATGAAAATGTTTAAAGGCGACCCATTATATATGTCTATTGAGCAACCTCATAAAACAGTTCACGAAATAGGTATTAGATTAATGAGTAATATTGGTGGTTCTGGTTGTCTTGATGGTCATTGTAAAGAAGATATGAGCAAATTAGAGCAAACTGTTAATGAATTAGTTGGAATATTAGACAGGCTTATTGACAAATACGCAAATAAATAATAATTTTTATTTCCTATATTAAAATATACTCCAATTATTATTTGATTGGGGTATATTTTTTTATCTAACATTATCAATCATTACAATGAGTAAAAGGACGCAGTAATCCATAAAAAAGGTTTAATAAGAAATTTTAATGCGAAATTTTTTGTATAATTCGTGGATTGCCACGACGATTAAAATCGTCTCGCAATGACTTTTAAACAGTCATTACGAGGAGTGAAGCGACGAAGTAATCCAGTAAAACTGGTTTATAAGAAATTTATAAAACATTTCTTTATTTAACTTTAAAATAATAAATAAATATAAATTTTTTAGATAAAATTGAAAGGATAACAATATACATAAAGAATACAATTTTTGAACTCAGAAGTAATGACATATATTCATTAAATGTATTTAGCGAACACTGGGCTTGTCCCCGAACGAAGTGAGTTTGTGAGCTAATTTAATGAATATATGGAATGTTTCTACTTCTGGAGAAAAAATTGTGTTCTTTAGGAAAATTATATTGAAATAATCTTTACACAGAAACGAGT
>JAZSQT010000014.1:0-4769 GCA_045538075.1 Mucispirillaceae bacterium | reverse complement strand
ACTTTAAAGATAAAAAAAGTCTTGATTAAAAGCATATATTAGTTTAATCTAATGCTTATGTAATAATTCTATTTTTAGGAGGATAAAATGCGATTTTTATTTGTATTTATAGCAGTATCACTTTTTGCTGCTACATCGTATGCTCAAGATGCTAAAAGTGGCAATTTAGATGAGGGTAGGTATTTAGGTTATTTTTGTTCAACTTGTCATGGCCCTACTGGATACGGACCTGGTGAACATATTCCTTACATTGCAGGTCAAAGTGCAGAATATCTTGAAAACGCACTTATTGAAATGCGTGATAAAAAAAGATATGCAACTCTTATGCAATTAATTGCTCAAGGTTACAGTGATAGCGATATAAAAAAAATAGCTCAATATTATGCGTCTCAACCTTGGCAAAATAACACTGAAAAAGTTAATAAAAAATTAGCTAAACAAGGTAAAAAGATTGCAGATGAAAAATGCGTTGATTGTCATGGAGAAAAAGGTCTTGCAGATAATTATACTCCAAGAATAGCTGGCTTACCTTCAAGTGCATTATATTACTCTTTATTGGAATACAAAGAAAATAAACGCAACATGGACGAAGGTGGTGCTTCTATGGCACTTGTGAAAGATTTAAGTGATGAAGAGCTTAAAGCGTTAGCAGAATACTATTCAAGTCTTAAATAGGAGTAATTACAATGAGTAAAAAAATATCAAGAAGAAATTTTCTAAAAACTGCATCAGTGGCTACTACTGCAATATGTGCAGGTGTTACTCCAACTGTATCTGAAGCAGCTCCAGCTAAAAGAGTTGTTATTGCAGGTGGTGGTTATGGTGGTTCTACAACTGCTAAATATTTAAAATTGTTAGATCCTTCTATAGAAGTTACATTAGTAGATAGAAACGATAATCACGTTAGCTGTGCTATGAGTAATGAAGTAATTTTCGGTCATAGAGATTGGGATTTTATTAATATTCCTCACAAAGCACTTGCAGATAAATACGGAGTTAAATTTGTAAAAGCTGAAGTTACTGGACTTGATAAGCAAAAGAAAGAGCTTATTACGAGCGCAGGCAATATTCCTTATGATAAATTAGTTGTTGCTCCAGGAATTGCAGCAGATTACGATGAAAAAGCAGGTTTTGATGCAGAATTTCAAAAAGAATATCCACATGCGTGGATAGCAGGTCCTCAAACACTACAACTTAAAAAAATGGTAGATAAAGTTAAAAAAGGTCAAACTATAATTATGCGTACGCCTACTGCATTATATCGTTGCCCTCCTGGACCATACGAAAGAGCATCTTTGTTTGCAGAAAAGGCAAAAAAAGTTGGAGCAAAAGTTATTATTCTTGATCCAAATCCACAAATCATGAGTAAAAAACCTCTTTTTGAAAATGGTTTTAATACTATATATAAAGATGTGCTTACTTATATTCCTGCAGTAAAAGTTACTGGTTGGGATAAAGAAAAGAAAGAAATTATTACTGATAAAGGAAACTTTAAAGGTGATTTAATAAACTTTGTTCCAGATCAAAAAGCAGGTCAAATGGCTTTTGATTTAGGGTTAGTTGAAGAAGGCAAAAAATGGGTTACTGTTGATCCTACTACATTTGAAGCTAAACTTGCAAAAGATGTATATGTAGCTGGAGATGCAATAGATTCTGGCCCTATTACTGATATGCCAAAAAGTGGTGTTATCGCAAATGGAATGGGAAAAATTATTGCTGAGAATATCGTTAGAGGATTTCAAGGTAAAAAACCATTAACTCCAATTATTGGTAACACTTGTTATAGCCTTATAAATAAAGACGAAGCTATTTGGATTGCAACAGTTTATGAATACGATCCAAAGAAAAAACGTATCGTTGTTCGTAATGGTGCAAATGGTATTCCAGCTGAAAGAACTATTGAAAATGGTCGCAATTTGCATAGCTGGGCACAAAATTTATTACAAGATACATTTTATTAATAATAAAAGATTTAAAGATAAAAAGGCAGATTTTAAATCTGCCTTTTTTTTACGCCAAAAAATATTTATTTAAGAGGGGATTTGAAATTGTTAAATTTATTTATTAATTAAATATGAGCCAATTCCAGCAAAAAATATCATTAAAAAACTTGATATAGATAAAATTGGTATAAAGTTCTTTTTTACTATTTTCATAATTAAACTCTCACTATTATTATAGTAGTAATTTATGGTAAATGATAATCAATGTCAATAACTTTTTTTGTAATTGCAGATATTTTAGAGATTAGGTAAATTCTGCGCTACTTACGAAAAAACATTCGTATTTTCGCTCCAATTTCTGTCCTGAAATTGTTACATTTTGGTTAAAATTTCGTTCTAAAATTTTTATGTATCCATAATCTAAAAACTTGAAACAATAAATATGTTTAAAGTTTCACAATAATATTAAAACGGTAACAATATACATAAAGAATACAATTTTTGAACTCAGAAGTAATGACATATATTCATTAAATGTTTTTAGCGAACACTGGGCTTGTCCCCGAACGAAGTGAGTTTGTGAGCTAATTTAATGAATATATGGAATGTTTTTACTTCTGGAGAAAAAATTGTGTTCTTTAGGAAAGATGAAATTGAAATAATCTTTACACAGAAACGAGTTAATTAATTTTAAAATTAAATTTATTATCAACTTTTTTACTGGATTACTTCGTCGCTTTGCTCCTCGTAATGACTGTTTTTACGTTTTTAACCCTTTAAAAGTCATTGGGAGCGATTTTAATTGTCGTGGCAAAATACAAATTATACAAAAAATTTCGTTCTAAAATTTTTATATCATTTGTTAAAATAAAAATTTTGTTCTTTATTTGCTTAGTTAAAGATAAATGCTTGCATATATTGGTTAAATTGGATAAAATAACTATTTGTAAAAATATATGAAAGGTGGATTTTGATACGTTTTGTTAATGTGGGAGTATCATTTGTTGGTGGCTACAATGCGTTATCTAATATTAACTTAAGTATAGATAAGGGCGAATTTGCTTACGTAATAGGCAAATCAGGTGCAGGAAAATCAACATTACTTCGCTTAATTTATGCAGATATTTTACCTAGTCGTGGTGTTGTTGCCATTGAAGAAAATGATATTAGTATGATTGGCAGAATACAGATTCCATATTTACGCCGTCAAATTGGCGTTATATTTCAAGATTATAAATTGTTAGAAAATATTAGCGTTTTTGATAACGTAAAATTAGCATTAGATATTTTTTATATGAAAAGGAGTGCTTCAAGAGAACGAATTTGGCCTCTTTTGCAACGTGTTGGTATTTTTGAAAAACGAGACGAAATAGTAAAAAATTTATCAGGTGGAGAAAAACAAAGGGTAGCTATAGCAAGAGCATTAATTAACGAGCCAAAAATCATTCTTGCCGATGAGCCAACAGGAAACCTTGATGAAGAAAATGCCGAAAATATTATGAATATACTTAAAGAAGGTTGCAATTATGGTGCTACAGTTTTAATGGCAACTCACGATACATCATTGCGTAAAAAGCATATTGCACGAGAAATTGAGCTTGATAAAGGCAAACTTGTTAGAGATGGTATGCCAAATGAACAATAAGTCTTTTTTTCTATTAATGCGTGGCTTTGGAATGTTTTTAAGAGAATTTAAAATCAATTTATTTTCTCTTCTTACTTTATGCACTCTTATTTTTGTGTATCATATTATCTGCACAACAGGGACTGGATTAGCAGGTTTTTTAGCCCATATAGCTCAAGTAACTACTGTCAGAGCATATCTTGACCACGATACAAAAGATTATGAAAATATAGTTAAAAATCTTGAAAAAATAGAAAACGTATCGTCTGTTAAGTTTTATTCATCTAAAGATGCAAAAGAATTTGTTATAGAAAATGCTCCAAATATTGCTGGTATGAAGAGTTTTGCAGATGATTTTTTTCCGTCCTTTGTAGAGTTAATGCCTAATAACCCGTCAGATGAGGAAGTATTAAAAGATATTGAAAAAAAAGCGTCAGAAGTTGATGGAGTAGATGTAGTTAGCTATGGAAAAGAATTTATGACACGATTTCTTGTTGTTAGTAGAGGTGGTTGGATTTTTATGATTGTAGTAAGTGGGCTTTTTTCTATTGCTGTAGCTTTTACAATATTTAATACTGTCAAACTATCATTATATAAATTTAGAGAAGAAATAAAATTATATTCCTTAGTAGGTGCGACAAGACCTTTTATATCTGTGCCATATATATTTTCTTCTTTATTACAAATAGTTTTAGCTTACATAATATCTTCTATTTTATTTATTTTTGTTTTTAATATTTTTAATAGCCATATTTTGCAAAATGTAGGTATAAATATTTTTTATTTACCGAATGCTATATATTTTATAGTTGTATTTTTTTGTATTAGTTTTATTTCTGTTTTATCGGCAGCCATAGGTGTTGTATCTTTTTTGAAACAGGTATCGTCAGTTAATGAAGATTAATAGAAAAATATTTAATATATTATTTGTTGTTTTATTATTTTCTGTTTTTGCTGGAAATGGATATTCTCAAAAAAATAATACTACGTCAGAAATTAAGCAGTTGTTAAAAGAAATAAGAAAAGAAGAAGCAGAATTAAAAAAATTGAGAGGGCAAAAAGCAACTACAGTAAAAAGGATTGCAGCGACACAATCTAAGATAAATAATTATCGCAAGATTTTAAGAACGTTAGATAATGAAATATATTCTTTAAGTGAAAGATTAAAAGTTATAAATGAAGATATAAAAAAATATAGAAAA
>JAZSQT010000183.1:0-5332 GCA_045538075.1 Mucispirillaceae bacterium | reverse complement strand
AGGAGCTTGTCAAAATTGATAAAGATAGAGAACTTGATAAAAAGTATAAGAATGTTCGCACAGCTCTTAAACTTAGTTTATCTAAATATATTAATGAAACACCATCTATAGAAAGATCTTTCAAAACTTATGCTGGAGCTGACCCAGAAAAAAAACCGTCTCCAAAAAAGAATTTCATTGACGATTTGCTTGATATAGGCAAATTAATGGAAGATGCTTTCAATAAAATGGGTGATTCAAAAGAAGGTGCATTAGCTCACAAGTTAGCATCTGTATCAGCCATATATATGGATAGAATTTCTCATGCTTGTTACGAATCTAAACTAAACCGTTTTCCAATGCACAAAGAAAAATTTGCAGTCAATGTTACTGAGGAGCAAGAGGCAAAATCTGTTGTTCCAAAAATGGTTATTAGGTCTATCAAGGTATTTATAGACAAGTATTATTACTTATTACGTCAATGTTCTGTTAACCCTAAAGCAAAAATTTTATACACAAAAATTACAGAATTTAGAGACAAACTCTGCCATTTTGAATGGTCTATGGGGCATTACGTTACTAAACTTGAAGGCGAATATGCAAAGGAGATAGCACCATTTTTTAAAGATACAAAAATGGCTCTTTTACGTTTAAGAAAACTTTGCGAAGCAATAGATGCAAGCACTTTTGGCACTTTTATTAAAGGCTTGCAAGAAACTGCTCTTGAAATGGGTGTTAGAGGTTTCATTAAATATAATCCAATAGTTAGTGTCGTTCATGGTGGCATTAGAAAAGGTGCAATTATTCCAATAGGCACTATTTTAGAAAAATACGATAAACATATGGAGCCAATTCATCAAGCAGTAGCAGATTATGATAAAACTAAACACGCAATGCAGTTAAGAAATCCTTTATCTGATAATTATAAAATGTTTTGGGATATTTCTGGTCAGATTGTAGAATTTCGTGATGGTATGCACGGAGTAATTGACGAATTTTCTAAAGGAATTAGTAATAGTAACGAAAATTTCAAATATTTTATATATACAGTTCAAAATGTTCTAATCCCTTTTATGAACCAAGCAAAAGGCGAAGTTAATGATTCTTTTGTTGTAGGTGTTCACAATTTAGACGCATTTTTTTGGAAAGTTATGGTATTAGCCATTGAATGTGGACAAGAAAACCAAGAATCGATAGATGAAGTTTTAGGGCTTGCAGTTAGGGTTAAACAGTCAGATATTGACAAAAAAGTAGCAAATTCTGGAGTAAACCCAGAAGAAGCCTTTGCAGAATAAACGATACAGAAATTTCATCATAAAGTTTTTGATTACTTCGTCCTTTCACTTCCCTTAATAATGCTTAAGAAAAATAACTAATAAATTAATTCTATATGCCTCATCTATTTGCTATTTGAAAAAGACAGTTTTAATCGTCGTAGCAATCTATAAATTATACCTTATTTTTTGAAATATTTATTGGAATTTACTATTTATAGATAAAAATATGATAAAATATCTTTAAAGCTATTTTTCTTTCATTTGACAAGTAGCTACATTTTAAATTAAAATGGATATTGGAATATTGTTTTTATAACAAATCATTTTAAGGAGTTTAGATGACTACATCTCAAGTTGTAAATGTCCTTTTTGGATTAATAGGTGGATTAGGACTATTTCTTTACGGAATGAAACTAATGTCTGATGGATTGCAAAAAACATCAGGTAAAGGATTAAAAAAGATTTTAGAGAAACTTACAAGTAACAGAATTATTGGCACTGCTGTTGGTGCTGTTGTTACATCTATTATTCAAAGTTCATCTGCTACTACTGTTATGGTTGTAGGCTTCGTTAATGCAGGGTTGATGAGCCTTACTCAAGCATTAAGCGTTATTTTAGGAGCAAATGTAGGCACTACTATTACTGCCCAAATCATAGCTTTTAAAATATCTGCAATAGCATTACCAGCTATTGGAATTGGTGCTATCATAATTTTGTTTATTAATAAATCTACTGTTAAATATATTGGAGAAATTATACTTGGTTTTGGTCTTCTTTTTTATGGTATGGAAATTATGACTAAAGCCTTTGTTCCATTATCAAAATCACAAAGTTTTATAGATATTTTTGCACAATTTTCGCATCAACCAATATTAGCTGTTATTGCAGGTGCAGTTACAACTCTAATTGTTCAAAGTTCATCAGCAACAATAGGTATAACAATTGCCCTTGCTACTACTGGTATATTAGATTTTCATGCAGCAGCAGCTTTAGTTTTGGGAGAAAATATAGGCACAACTATTACTGCAAATATTGCTGCCCTTAATGCTAACAGAGTTGCAAAACAAGCTGCATTAGGACATTTTCTTTTTAACACGATTGGTGTTATCTATATGGTTATATTACTAAACCCATTTATAGATTTTATTAATGCTATTACTCCAGGAGATGTATTTACTACTGCAACTGATGGCACTAATCCTTATGCAGCAAGGCATATAGCAAATTTACATACCATGTTTAATATTATAAATACGTTAGTATTTTTGCCATTTCTACCTTTACTTGCTAAACTTTGCGAAAGAATCATTAAACCAGATACAAAAATGAAAGAATTACCAAAAATTGTTCACTTATCTGATGCTATGATTTCTACTCCAGAAATTGCTGTAGGTCTTGCAAAAGAAGAAACAGTTAGAATGTATGAAACATCTTTAAATATTTTAGATTATTCTAAAAAAGCTCTACTTAATGGAGATAAAGAAGCAGCAACTTTTGGAAAAGATTTATCGCCTCATCTTGATCTTTTTGACACAGAAATTAATAACTTTTTACTAAAATTATCGGCAAAAACTTTATCTGATAAAGCTAAAAAAGATATTAGAAATATAACCCATGCTATAGAAGAAATTAAACAAATTGGCGAACGAGGAGAAAAATTAATCAAGATAAGCCAAAAATTAGACGATAAAAAAGTTGTATTTAGTAGTGAAGCAAATAATGAATTAAAAGAAATTTTTGATAATGTTAGTTGTTTTGCTAATAAGGTATTTGAATATTATAAAGATAATAAACCAGTTGCAGTAAATATTGATGATGAAGAAGAAGTTATTGATAAACAAAGAAAAACTTTTAAGAAAAATCATATTAAGCGACTTAATGCTGGCGATTGCTCATTAGATGCTGGATTATTATTCGTAGATATTTTAAGTACATTAGAAAAAACTGGTGATGATGTGTATTCTGTATCACAATTATTACCGAGAAATTAAAAAATTGATAAATTATTAACTTAATAAAGGTGGTAAATTGTCAGTTCTTAAACGTGTCAAAATAAGCGATGTTGAAACGGGTATGATTATTGTAAGATGCGATAAAGCTGGTGTTCCATTCAATGAATACGCAGTTCCCCTTACAGATATATCTAAAGCCTTAGCATTAGCAGAATTTGGCGTAGAACACGTATATATTTGGGTTGGTAGCAGTGCTGATATGGCAGCAACCCAAACACTAAAAATACCTAAAGAAGATGATATTAAATCAATAGACATTGCTGCTGCTGGCGAAATTGTTAATCGTGCAAAAATAGTCGTTGAGCAAACTATAAATAACATTAGAAAAGGTCGCCTTGCAGATATGAGTGCCTTAAACGTTATGGTTTCAGATATTATCCATACAGCAACAGATATTCCTGGTGTTTTTACATCAATGACACCTTTAAAGCATAAATTAGATCAAGACGATTTTACCCATAGCCTTAATGTATGCGTTTTAGCTTTATCTATAGGTCAAATAATGGGCTTAAAAGGTAAAGAATTAATAGATTTAGGGTTAGCTTCTATTTTTCATGATATAGGTATAACTCGTGTTCCAGATAGAATATTGACGAAACAAACAGCCCTTACAGAAATGGAATATTCTGTATTAAAAAAACACCCTGATTGGGGTTATGAACTTCTTGAAAGAAATAATCAAATTAATAAAGAAGTTTTAGTTGCCGTTAGCCAACATCATGAATATTGCGATGGCTCTGGTTATCCATCAGGCTTACAAGAAATGTATCTTACTCGTATATCAAAAATATTATCTGTAGCAGAAGATTATGAAACAATGACTAATGGCAAAATGGCATCTTATAGAGCAGCAAATAATACTGAAGCAGTAAAAAGAATATATGCAGGTATGGGCAAGCAATATAATGATTCCGTTGTTAAAGCATTCGTTAGTGTAATTGGTGTTTTTCCTGTAGGCACTATGGTAAAATTAAGTGATGGTAATACTGCCATAGTCTGCGAAGTAAATGTTAAAGACCAATCAAAACCTAAAGCAATTGTTTTAGGCAAGGACGGAAAAGGCGAACGAAGTTTCGTTAATTTAGCAAAAAACCCAGATTTAAAAATTGCTTCAGCAGTAAACCACAACGAATATGGCGTTGACCCTGATGATGTTTTTGACGCCTTTTTAAATGATAGAATAAAAGCTCAAATCCCTCACGGTTAAGCAACAACGACTACTGACGAGGCTTTACAAAAGGCAATAATCTCTAATCCGTAAGCAATTTGCATATTCTCTACACTTTCGTTAGTTACTAATACATTTAATATATTTCCTTTATTTAATTCTATTTCTACTTCACTATTAACTGCACCTTTTTTTACTGTTTTTACTACTCCTTTAAATATATTTCTTGCACTAATTTTTATATCGTTACGTTTTTCCATAACTGTAATTTGATTAGAATTTATTAGACAACAAACTTGACTATTTATTTTTAAATCCATTCTATCAACGCTACTATTTGATATTGATGATGTAATTATAAAATTATCGCTAATTTTGACTTTAATAATTGCAGAAACTGCTCCTTTTTCTATATCAATAATATTGCCAAAAAAAGAATTTTCTGCAGACGTTTTAATGTTTGTATAATTCATTATTTTTTCACCATCTTGATTATCTTCCATAAATTTAAGAGTATGATTAAAAATTACAGAATATTTATCGTATAAATCTATAAACTCATTTCCTTTATCAGTTAATATTGTGCCTCCTCCTTGTTTTCCGTCTTTTATTCTTTTAACAAGAGGTTCATCAGACAATTTATTCATTATATCAACACTATCCCAAGCTGCTTTATAACTCATTGCCATTAATTTTGCTGCTTTAGATATAGAGCCAGTTTCTTTTATTTTTTTTAATAATTCTATTCTACCCTTTCCTGCTATAGTTTTACCTTTTTTACTTATCCAAAACCTACCAAAAATTTGATTATCGTTGCTTGCCATAAGATAAAACCTCATATAATATAAGAATTATGGTTTTATCATAACATTGAAAGGATACTTATGAAAGGTATT
>JAZSQT010000092.1:0-18807 GCA_045538075.1 Mucispirillaceae bacterium | reverse complement strand
ACGACATGGCTACGATCCGACTTTTTTAATTGTTTTTATGGATTACTTCGTCGTTTCACTCCTCGTAATGACTGTTTTAAAGTCATTGCGAGACGATTTTAATCGTCGTGGCAATCCACATATTATACAAAAAATTTCGTCCTAAAATTTTTTGTAACCGTTTTTATGGATTACTTCGTCGTTTCACTCCTCGTAATGACTATTTTTACGTCATTGCGAGACGATTTTAATCGTCGTGGCAATCCACACATTATACAAAAAATTTCGTCCTAAAATTTTCTATTAAAGAAAATTTACATAACTAAATTTGTTTTAAAATATTACTCTATAATAAAAAAAGCCAGTAAATAGGCTAAACCTAAATACTGGCTCTAGTTATTCTGATACCATAAAATAAAACAATGCTTATATATGCTAAATATATTCCTATATTATTAGTTGTCAATAGGAAAATTTTTATTTTTTATAAATTTTTTTAATAGGATATTGTAAATATTTGTGATTATTTATTTTTTTTTTTGAAATATTTTTTTGTAAAATCGTCTAATATTTTTTTATGGTCAAAAGCTAAATCTTTAGGTAAATTATCTATATGAAAATACTTTGCAGATTTTGCATCATCAGCAGCAATAGGGTTACCACTACCAAAATATACGTAAATCGTAGAGACAGTATGACCTCTAAAATCTCTTTTTGGATCTGAATATATACCCAAAAGCTCTAATTTATCTATACTTGCAATTATTCCAGTTTCTTCTTGCAATTCTCTAACTGCTGCAGCTTCCATTGTTTCGTATAAATCAACGAAACCACCAGGAATAGCCCAGCCGTATGGCTCATTTTTTCTCTCAATTAATAAAACTTCACTACCATTACAAACTAATACATCTGCAGCAAGTCTCGGAGAAATATGATACCAAGAGCCAAATTTTATATTCATTATTTTTAAAAGCATTTCAGTATAGTATGGATTTTTGCCTACTTTATTATAGCTTCTTATGATTGAACCTAAAATTCCATCTAATTCTAATTTTTTACCAGCTTCAACATCTTGTAACATACTCGTTTTAAATGATTTATCTATGCTACATTTTTTTATAACATTATCGTATTCTATATCATCAATGTTTATACCTTCAATAGAAGCTGCAGTTTGGACTTCTTTAAATAATTTATAAGTTAAATCTAAAACTTCTGAATTTGATAACATTTTACCAAAAGTCATATTGAAAAGGGCAGATAAAGGGTTCATCATAACGTTTAAACATAACTTTTTCCATTGAACTTCTTTAATATTATCACTAAATTTATAATTTAAATCAGTTTTAGATAACACTTCTCCAAAAATAGAGGCATTTTCTTTTGCATTATCATCGTAATAACCATAAAACATTCTGCCACGAGATTCATACGTTAATACGCCATCTTTTCTGATTTTTGCAGTTAAATATACTACAGTTGGAATAACTTTATCGTTACCTAAAACATTTATTAAATTAAAGGAATTTTCTACTCCATTTTGAATTGACACAACAAAACCATTATTAGATATATGGTTTTTTACTGTATTTGCTACAGAAGTAGTATCTTGAGATTTAACACATATTAATATAATATCGTATTTATCTTCTAATTTTTCTATAACATTAATATTTAATTTATACTCTTTTGCTTTATTATCACAAATAATTAAACCGTTATTTTTTAGAAAATTTAAACGGTTACCTCTTGCAATAAAGTCAACATTAAAGCCAGCTTCAACAAAAAATCTGCCAATATATGAACCTACTGCTCCAGCTCCAAAAACAGCAATTCTTTTATTTAATGACAACTTCATCACCTACGACTGCAGTCTTAAATTTTTTACGTTTTACCATTTTATCTGTAATTAAAATATCGGCTAACTTATCTTCAATATGGTTTTGAAGAATTCTTTTAATTGGTCTTGCACCATATCTATATGGATAATCATTTGATAATAAAAAGTCTTTAGTGACTTTATCAATAATAACTTCTTTGCCTATTTTTTCGAGACGTTTATTAATTTCTGCTACTTGAATATCCATTATTAAAGATAATTCATCTTTATTTAATGGTCTAAAAAATACAATATTATCTAACCTGTTTAAAAATTCTGGTGGAAAATGGTTTTTTAACTCTTTTTCTGCAGCACTTCTAAAAAGGTTGTAATCAATTTCTTTATTATTTGATTTTAAATTACCAAAACCTAATATTTTTTCGTTAGTTCCTTCTTTTGTGCCTATATTAGATGTTAAAATTATAATAGTATTTTTAAAATTTACTTTATGACCTAAACTATCTGTTACAAACCCTTCATCTAATATTTGTAGTAAAACATTCATTACTTCAGGGTGGGCTTTTTCTACTTCATCAAAAAGGACTACACTATAAGGACGGCGTCTAACTTGCTCTGTAAGTTTGCCACCTTCTTCATAACCTACGTATCCTGGAGGAGCACCTACAAGGCGAGATACATTGAATTTTTCCATAAATTCACTCATATCTATTCTAATAAGGGCTTCTTCTGAACCAAAAACAATTTGAGCAAGACGTTTTGCGACTTCTGTTTTTCCAACTCCAGTAGGACCTAAAAATATAAAAGAACCTAATGGCCTGTTAGGGTTTGAAATGCCAGCAAAGGAACGTTTTATAGCCTTTGAAACTACATCTATTGCTTCATCTTGACCGATAACGTAACTTTTAAGATTTTTATCAATAGATGCAACTCGTTCTTTATCATCTGTCTTTAATTTTCCAGTAGGAATACCAGTCATAATAGATACTACATCTTCAATGTCTGATTTTTCAACAGTTGGCCAATTAGAATTAATATCTTTTTGCCATAAATCTACTTTGTTTTTATATAACTTATTTGTTTTATCAAGCTCTTTAGTGTATTCTTCAACATTATCATACAAGTTTAATGATAAACTTTCTTCCCTTGATTTGCGTATTGTATCTATTTTTGACTTTAATTTTCTAATATCTAACGGCAATATAGATTTAGTCAATTTCTTTTTAGCACACGCTTCATCTATAATATCAATACTTTTATCTGGCTGAAATTTATCAGTAATATATCTATCAGATAAAAATACAGCTTCTTCTATTACTTTATCTGTAATAAATACTTTATGGTAGTTTTCGTAATACTTACGTATCCCTTTTAATATCTCTATAGTTTGAGCTTCTGTAGGTTGATTTACTATGATTTTTTGGAAACGTCTTTCTAATGCACCATCTTTTTCAAAATGTTTGCGATACTCAGATAAGGTGGTAGCACCAATACATTGTAATCCACCTCTTGCAAGAGCTGGCTTTAACATATTTGCTGCATCTATTGAGCCTTCAGCAGCACCAGCTCCAACAATAGTATGAATCTCGTCAATAAATATAACTATATTTTTTTCTGATTCAATTTCTCTTAATAAATTCTTAAGACGTTCTTCAAACTGCCCTCTATATTTTGTTCCAGCAACTAATGCTCCAAGTTCTAATGAGACGAGACGTTTTTTCTTTAAAAATTCTGGCACATCATCTTCAAGCATACGACTTGCAAGACCTTCAACAATGGCAGTTTTGCCAACTCCTGGTTCGCCTAATAAAACTGCATTGTTTTTTTGACGACGAGACAAGATTTGAACTAAACGATTTATTTCAGTGCTTCTGCCTATTACTGGATCTAATTTACCTTTTTTTGCTAAAGATGTTAAATCTCTACCAAATTCATCTAACGTAGGAGTTTTAGTCGTATCTCTATCGGTATCATAATTTGACGATAATTTTTTTATATCATCTTTAACGGTTTCTATATCTAAACCTAACCGATTCAACATATTAGCAGCAACACCACGTCTTTCTTTTAATAGACCTAATAAAATATGCTCTGAATTAACGTATTTATGGTTTAATAACTTTGCTTCTTCTACAGCATAATCAAGAGCCTTTTTCGCCATAGTGCTAAAGGGTAGGCTACCTTTAAACATAAATATATTGCCAGGCTCATTAGACATACGAATATCTTTTATAATATTCAACGTGTTTATTTTGTGGCGATTAAAAATCTCTGCTGCAATCCCACGTTTTTCTCTAAATAAGCCAATTAATATGTGTTCTGTATCTATATAAGGTTGTATTAATTTTTCTGCTTCTTCTTTGGCAAAAACGATAATACGCCTTGCACTATCAGTAAACATTTCAAACATAATATATCTCCCATTACATTATCGGGATAAAATTTAATTTACATTATTATAAATTTTAACAAAAAATTATACAAGAAAGAAATGATAAAAATATAGAAATGTGCAAATTCTAATAAATTATTGTAGCGATAGAATAAAAAAGAAAGAGGTTGTTCATTCCATTGAAACATAAGGATATTTAGTTTTGCAAGCAAAATAAAAGGAGAACAACCACTAATCTATATATTATATATTTATTAGAATACTTTTTAAACTTTATTGTTATGGTATTCTGATAACCCATAAAACTTTATAGTATGAGTCAATTTCATCTATTGATTTAATTTTAACATGTTCTTTTAATGGGTTTTCATTCATCAATACCATTACTTCGCTATCTTTATAAAATTTAAAAAAATTAACTACTCTGCCATTTTCTACTATCCTATCACCACTTTGGACATTTGTAGAAGAGCATTTAGCACATACTAAGTAATCATCACATTTTGCAATCTCATCAGGAATAGTAGTTGAAACTTCAAAAACTTTTACATTTTCCTCTGGATTATCAATATTTGCAGTAAAAAGCCTACTTATTGGCAAATAAGTAGAATTAATGCCTTTCTTCTTAGCATTAAGTGGAATAATTGGAACTGCAACTACTTCATTTTTATTGATAATGTCAAGACTTCTTTCACTGATTTTGATTTCTTTTTCGTCGTAATTTTTGTAACGTGGAACTCCGTCAAAACTTAAGCCAGATAGAGAGTTTAAGTCAGTCCCAAAGAAAGTAACAATTTCTCCTAACATTTCAAAATCTGGTTCCCTCTTACTGCTTAAATAATTAGATAAACGAGATGGAGAAATATTTAAATAATTAGCTAATTCAACTTGCTTACATTCAGCATCAGATATTAACGATCTAATTTTTTTTCCAAGCGACATTACGTCCTCCTTACAATACGGAATGTTGTAAACCAATATTCAATTAATACACTATATTAAAAATTTTAACAAGATGTATATTTAAAAAATATTATATTAATATGCTTAAATATATTAATATTTCGTATTATTGCATACATATTAAATTAACGCAACATTTACTTTCACGTAATGTGTTGTAAAAAATTGTAATTATTATTATATCAAATTAGTTTTTTATTTTTTATTCTTTATTACAAGTATAAAATAACGATATTATTTTGTTTATTATTGTAACCATTTTTAGATTTTACAATTTCTTTCTTGAAAAAAAATGTAATATAAGGCAAACTATAGGGCTATAAAATAATTTTAATATATAATCTTTGGAGGATTTATGGCAGGTCATAGTAAGTGGGCTAATATTAAACATAGAAAAGAAGCCCAAGATAATAAAAAAGGTAAAGTTTTTACTAAAATAGCCCGTGAACTTACAGTTGCAGCAAAAATTGGAGGAGGCGATCCAACATCAAATTCTCGCTTACGCCTTGCTTTAGATAAAGCACGTGCTGCTAATATGCCAAAAGATAATGTTGAAAGAGCTATCAAAAAAGGAACTGGTGAAGGTAACGACCAAATTTTTGAAGATATAATGTATGAAGGTTATGCTTCTGGTGGTATTGGTATATTAATAAAAGCTCTTACTGATAATAGAAATAGAAGCAATATGGAAATTCGCACTGTAGTTACAAAAAGAGGTGGTTCAATGGCTGAACCAGGGGCAGTTTCTTGGCAATTTGATAATAAAGGTGTTATAGAAGTGCCTGTAAATGCTTGTTCAGAAGATGAAATTATGGAATATGCTCTTGAATCAGGTGCAGAAGATGTTGTTACAGAAGGTGATATATACGTGATAACTACTGCTCCAAGTGATTTTGAAGCAGTAAAAAATAGTCTTGAAACAAAAAATATCTCAATAGAATACGCTGAAGTTACAATGAAACCTCGCACGACTATTGATGTTGATAAAGAAGCTGCAAAAAAAATTATTGCTCTTGTTGAAGCATTGGAAGATTTAGACGATGTTCAAGAAGTTTATGGCAATTACAAAATAGATGATTCAGTTTTTGATGAATTATAATTTTAATTAGTGATACAATGCCATGATATTTATGGGAATAGATCCTGGACTTAACAAAACGGGTATAGGTATAGTTAAAGGCTCAAAAAATAAAGTAGATTATATTACCCATAAATTGATTACTACTGATGCAAAAAAGCCATTGCCAGAAAGATTAGGAAAAATAATATCTGGTATATCTGATGTGGTTATTGAATATAAACCAGAAATTGCAGCAGTAGAGAATATTTTTACCTCAATTAATGCAAAAAGTGCCTTGCTTTTAGGACAAGCAAGAGGAGCAATTATTGGAGCATTAATTGCCCACGATGTAAAAGTTAAAGAATTTACTGCATTACAAATTAAAAAAGCTATTACTGGATATGGTAAAGCAGAAAAAGAACAAGTTAAAAAGTTAGTTGAAATGCATTTAAATATCTTATTTAAGGGTGTTCCTTTAGATGTTACAGACGCTCTTGCTTGTGGAATTTGTCTTGCATATTCCGAAACTGGAGGTATTTCTCTTTGATATATAGAATTACTGGTAAAATTATAGAAAAACAACCAGCTTTTATAGCTATAGATGTTAATGGTGTTGCTTATGAAGTTGCCGTTTCTCTTCATACTTATTCATCTCTACCTGCAATAGATAGTGAAGTTCAGATTTATACTTATATGTCAGTAAAAGAAGATGGAGTATCTCTATTTGGTTTTTCATCAATAGAAGAGAGACAACTTTTTTTACTTTTAATAACAGTTTCAGGTATTGGCCCTAAACTTGCCCTTAAAATATTAGGTGGTATTGGAGCAAATCAATTTAAAGATGCAATATCTAATTCTGATTACGATTTATTATCTACTATCCCTGGAGTAGGCAAGAAAACTGCCCAAAGAATAGTTGTTGAGTTAAAAGATAAATTTAAAAATTTACCAGAAACAACAATTAGCTTAAATAGTAATACTAAACAAGATGTTATTAGTGCCTTAGTTAATTTAGGTTATAAACAAGCTGATTGTATAAAAGCCCTTGAAAGTGTATCAAATGATTATTCTTTTGAAGATATGTTAAAAGAAGCCTTTAAAATCTTATCAGGTAAAAATTAATGGATAATAATATTTTTTCTAAAGAAGAATCTTTTGAAGATAAAAGCAACATAGCTTTAAGACCAGAAACTTTTAAGGAATATACAGGACAAAAAAATATTATTTCTAATCTACAAGTATATGTTAAAGCTGCTAAAGAACGAGGAGAAAGTCTTGACCACTGTCTTTTTTATGGCCCTCCTGGGTTAGGCAAAACTACATTAGCATATATTATAGCTAAAGAGTTAGGCGTAAATATCAAAACTACAAGTGGACCAACTATAGAAAAATCTGGTGATTTAGCTGCTCTCTTAACTAATCTTTCTCAAGGTGAAGTGCTATTTATTGATGAAATTCATAGGTTAAATGCCTCAGTTGAAGAAATTTTATATCCAGCTATGGAAGATTTTAAATTAGATTTATTAATCGGACAAGGACCTGCTGCAAGATCAATGCGTATTGATTTACCAAAATTTACATTAGTTGGAGCAACTACAAGAAAAGGGTTATTAACTTCGCCTTTACTTGATAGATTTGGAGTTATTGAACGTCTTGAATTTTATACTAACGAAGAATTATCAAGTATAATTATCCGTGGAGCAAAACTTTTAGGCACAGATATAGATAAAGATGCAGCATTAGAAATAGCAAAAAGAAGTAGAGGAACTCCACGTATTGCCCATAGGATATTAAGACGTGTTAGAGATTTTGCCCATGTTTTTAATAAAGGTATAATATCTTTGCAAATTGCAAGCGATGGATTAGAACGACTAAATATAGATAGCCAAGGTCTTGATATTAGCGATAGAAGGATTCTTGAAACTATCATTAATAAATACGATGGTGGCCCAGTTGGAGTAGAAACATTATCTGCAGCCACAAGTGAAGAAAAAGATACGATAGAAGAAGTTATAGAACCTTTTTTAATATATAAAGGCTTTATTAAAAAAACTCCACGTGGTAGAGTTGCTTCATCTTTAGCTTACGAACATTTAGGTATAAAAGCTCGCATAAATAATACGTTAGAAGATTTTATTATAGATGATTAATATAAATATTTATGTTATTAATTTTCTGCATAGGTGATTAATTTGGCGAAAATAAAAACATCTTACGTTTGTCAAAATTGTGGTAGTGTATCTTCAAAATGGTTAGGAAAATGCCCAGATTGTAACGCATGGAATACCTTTCAAGAAGAAGTTATAGAAAAACAATCGTCAAATAAAAACTCATTATCAAAGTATAATCCTACTGCATTACCAAAAAATATAATAGATATAAAAGGTGTTGAAACTTCAAGATTTGCTACAGGAATAGGTGAACTTGATCAAGTTTTAGGTGGAGGAATAGTAACTGGGTCGGTAGTTTTAATTGGTGGCGAACCAGGAATTGGTAAATCAACAGTAATGTTGCAAGTTGCAGGTATATTATCAGATAAAAATAAAAAACTTCTTTACGTTTCTGGTGAAGAATCTCAATCTCAAATTAAAATGCGTGCAGATAGACTTGATGTCAAAGCAAAAAATTTAGAATTATTAACTACTACATCTTTTGAAGATGTTTTATATACCTTAGAAAATAACACTTATGATTACGTAATTATAGATTCTATACAAACTATTGTTTCTAAAGATCTTTCTTCTTCTGGTGGAACAGTAGGGCAAGTTCGCCATATAACTTATAATCTCGTTGAAATTGCAAAAAGTAGGGCAATTACAGTTTTTATTATTGGTCAAGTTACTAAAGACGGCAATATTGCTGGACCAAAAGTTTTAGAACACTTAGTTGATACCGTTTTATATTTTGAGGGAGATTATTCAAGAGGAGTTAGGATACTTCGCTCAGTAAAAAATCGTTTTGGTAAGTCTGATGAAGTAGGAATTTTTGAAATGTCATCAAAAGGATTATTAGAAGCAGATAATAAAGCCTTTATTAGTTCTAATAATGAAGTAGCTTCTGGTAAAGTGTTATGTCCAGTTCTTGAAGGAAGCAGACCTTTTATCGTTGAAATTCAAGCCCTCGTTGCTCCAACTTTTTTTCAATTTCCAAAAAGAAATTCTACTGGTTTTGATTTAAATAGATTAAATATGCTTATTGCTATTATTGAAAAAAAAGGTGGAATTAATCTTTCAAGTGCTGATATATATTTAAATATAGCTGGTGGGTTAAAGATTAATGAACCAGCAGCAGATTTAGCTGTTTGTGCAGCATTAATATCTTCGTTTAGAGAAGTGCCTATATCTTATAGTAATATTTTTGCTGGAGAATTAGGATTATCTGGTGAAGTAAGAAATATTAGTAATATTGATGCACGGATTAGTGAAGCTACTAAATTTGGTATGAAAAAATTTTTTGTGCCAAATTTAGTTGAAAAAAATGAAAATATTGAATTGATAAATATTAAAAATATTATTAATCTATTAGATTATATTAAAATAGATAATAAGTAGTGAGGTAAATTATGGGTATTTTAGACGGAAAAAAAGTTTTAATTTTTGGTATTGCTAACGATAGAAGTATTGCATACGGTATTGCTAAACAGATGAAAGCACAAGGTGCAGAACTTGCTTTTTCTTATGCAGGTGGAGGTTCTGTTGAACGTAGAGTTAATGCTATAGCAGAAGAATTAGGTGCAACTTTTGTTGATGAATGTGATTTAAGTGATGATAGTGCCATTGAAGTATTAGCAGAAAAAATAGAAAAAAAATACGGCACAATAGACTGTATTGTTCATTCTGTTGCGTTTGCTCCTCCTGCTTGCCTTGCTGGTAGATACGTTGAAACTCCAAGGGCAGATTTTTTAACAGCTATGAATATTAGTGTTTATACTCTTGTTGCAGTATCAAACAAATTTGAAAAATTACTTAATCCAGAAGGTTCAATTATTACATTAACTTATTACGGAGCAGAAAAAGTTGTTCCAAATTATAATGTAATGGGGGTTGCAAAAGCAGCTCTTGAAGCTACAGTTAGATATTTAGCAGTAGATATGGGCAAAAAAAGTGTTAGAGTTAATGCAATTTCAGCTGGACCAATTAAAACAGTATCTGCAAAGGGTGTAGCAGGTTTTAGCACAATGTTACCAGTTTATGAAGAAAAAGCTCCACTTCAAAGAAATGTAGATATTAACGATTGTGGAGGCTGTGCAGCATTTCTTGCTAGTGATTTATCAAAAAATATTTCAGGTCAAGTCGTTTATGTTGATGCTGGATTTAATATTATGGGTTTTTAATATTAGGTTATTTAGCAATGGAAAATTGGATTGAAGCAATTAAAGAATGTTATAATATTAATGAATATGATACTAAAGATGAAATATATTTATCTATTTTAGATAATGGTGCAAATGGCGCTAAAATATTATTCAACGATAATAACTTAATTGCTTTAACATGGAAAAATAGAAATAATGATTATATTATAGCTGCCGGCAAAGTTGAGCCGGCAGAAGATTTAGTATTGCAAGATAAATTATCTTATATAATCAGTGTAGTAGCTGATGATAAAAATGTTAACCTTTATGCTGCAAGAGAAGTTATAATTGATGATTTAAAAGGGATTGAAGTTTGCTGTGGAATAGAATTTAGCGATAAAGAAAGTATTTTTTATGCACTTTATCTTTCTGATAGCAATGAGGGATATTTAATTACTGGATTTGGCAATGAAAAGCCAGAAATATCTTTTGATGAACTATGTGGAGCAGCAAGAACTTTTTATAGAGGGCAAGAACCATCATTATATTTTAAAGGCAAAGAAAGTAATGATTTCTTTGAATCAATTAGACATATTGCTAAAATCACTAGACCTAAAAAAGGTATTGATTGGGATATTGCAAATATAACTTTTTCTGTTGATGATGGAAAAATTCTTAATAATCCATCAGTTATTATTATATCTAAAAATAATATTTCTCCATACAATAGTAATGATGCTATTGAAAGTAGTAATTTACACAGTGTTTTATCATCACTATCAATCTATCTTACAAATATATACGATATTACAGGATTTACGATTACAAATTTTTATGACGGTAGATATGGAATAACGTTTTATCCAATAAGTGATGAAGAAGAGCATAATCATAGTGATGATTGTGATTGTGGTTGTCATAATCATTCAGATACATTAGACGATGAAACTAATGTTGATATGTATGATAATATCGTTAGTTTAGATAAAGTTTTAGAAAAAGTCTTACCTAATAATCATAAAAATATAATGTTTCTTATTCCTATAAAAGATGATTATTATACTATATATCTCTATTCTTCTTTGGCTGGTAGTTTGAAACAAATAGTAGTAGACGAAGAAGTATTTAATATCATCGCTGACGAAATAGAAAGTTTGTTAGATAAGATAAATAATATAAATAATATAAATAATATAAGTGAGCAATATACTATTATTTTATGTTACAATAGAGATAATATTAATGAATATAAATTAGATATGTATTCTTTTGATAAATTTATTGATGCAGACGAAGTTGATAATAGCTATTATGAATATTTTAACAAATTAACAAATCTATTTTTTAATGAATTAAATAATTTTAACGAAGCTATAAATCTAATCACTTTTAAGTTGTTTATTAAAAAAAATATGATTTTTTCTGTAGAAGAAGCAATTGCAGTTTCTAATGATAATATTACTCCTATTAATTATTCTGAAAATAATCTAATAGAAATATATGATTATTTTGAAAAGCTAAATAAAGGAGATGAACTAGATGGATACGTTAAAGTAGTAGTTTTCCCTAATAAGAAAATTGGCTTTAGTAGTGAAGAAAATTATGAAGATTATGGAGTTTATGGGCTTTACGAATACCAAGTTACCCGTGAAAATTTTAAAGATAAAATTAAAGATATAAACTTAATGAAATATTACAATAATTTGACGCCTTTAATTAAAGATGAAGTTATATGCACAAATTTTTTAATAGATAACGAAGTTTCTCTTCCTGTAGGTGTTTCAAAATTTGGTGGTTCTCCAGATTTATCAGAAGATATTAATTTTCCCTTAAATAAAAAAAATAAACTAATGAAATTTTTAGCTCAAATTAATTTAGATGAAATAAATTCTATAGGTGGTGATTTAACATTATTACCAAAAACTGGTTTATTAAGTTTCTTTTATGACGAAATATCAAATGAGTGTAAAGTTATTCATATAAATAAAAAAGATTTAGTTCGTTACGATATTAATTTACATGATAGTGATTACTATTTGCCTGCTCGTATTAAATTTATAAATGCAGTTAGCTTCCCTTACATTACAGAAAACAATATAAATGATTTTAATTTTTTTGAAAATGATAGTGATATGGAGACTTATGAAGAAGTATTTACTGCTTTTGATAAATGTAAAATATGTGGTTATCCAGATATAATAACAGAAGAAATTAAAACACCATTAGACAAAAAAGCAATACTATTACTTCAAATTTCATCAACTAATGCTACAAATATTAAGTGGGATAATTACGGCATGCTATACTTCTTTATTTACGAGGAAGATTTAAAATTACTTGATTTTAGCAAATGTTGGACTGTTTTTCAGTCAGAATAAAATTGTTATATATTTTTAATAATAAAAAAACGGTCCATTTATATGCACCGTTTTTATTTATGCAGATTAATCTTAGAGAACTATATTTTCTTTATATTCACCAAAAACATCTTTCATTGCATTAATTGTTTCGCCTAATGTTGCGTATGTTTTAACTGCATTAAGAATTTTTGGCATAAGATTTTCGTTAGTTTTTGCTGCAGCTGTAAGCTCATCAAGGGCTTTTTTAACTGCTAAATTATCTCTTGAAGATTTCATTGCTTGGAGTTTTGCAACTTGATTTTTTTCAACAGATGAGTCGATTTTCAAAAGACCAGTAGGAGCTGGCTCTTGAATAACATATTCATTAACACCAACAATAATCAAATCTTTTTTCTCAATATCTCTTTGGTATTCATAAGCACTATTTTGAATTTCTTTTTGAACAAAACCTTGTTCTATAGCACGCATCATACCACCTAAATCATCAATTTTAGCGATATATTCAAAGGCACGTTTTTCAATATCATCTGTCATAGCTTCAACCATATATGAACCTGCAAGAGGGTCAATAGTGTCTGCTGCTCCAGACTCATTTGCAACTATTTGTTGAGTTCTTAATGCTATTCTAACAGAATCTTCTGTAGGAAGTGCAAGTGCTTCATCAAAAGAGTTTGTATGTAGCGATTGAGTGCCACCCATACAAGCAGCTAATGTTTGAAGTGCAACACGAACAATATTGTTTTGTGGTTGTTGAGCCGTTAAAGTGCTACCAGCTGTTTGAGTATGGAATCTTAACATTGTAGATTTTGGCTTTTTCGCTTTAAATCTTTCTGTCATAATTTTTGCCCACATACGTCTTGCAGCACGGAATTTTGCCACTTCTTCTAAAAAGTTGTTATGACAGTTAAAGAAGAATGAAAGACGACCAGCAAAATCATCAACATCAAGCCCAGCCTTAATAGCAGCTTCAACGTATGCAATACCGTCTGCTAATGTAAAAGCAACTTCTTGAACAGCGTCAGACCCAGCTTCTCTAATATGATAACCACTAATACTAATAGTATTCCATAAAGGCACATGGTCTTTACAGAAAGAAAAAATATCTGTAATAAGTCTCATTGAATGAACTGGTGGAAAACGGTAAGTGCCACGTGCAATATATTCTTTTAAAATATCGTTTTGGATTGTTCCAGAAAGTTTTTCAGACGAAACACCTTGTTTTTCACCAACAGCAATATAGCATGAAAGAAGATATGAAGCTGTAGCATTAATAGTCATTGATGTAGAAACTTTATCAAGAGGAATTTCTTTAAAAAGGGTTTCAACATCTGCAAGAGAATCTATTGCAACCCCAACTTTACCAACTTCACCACTTGACATAGGATCATCACTATCGTAACCAATTTGAGTAGGTAAATCAAAAGCAACTGAAAGCCCTGTAGTTCCTTGATCTAAAAGATAACGATAGCGTTTATTAGATTCTTCAGCTGTAGCAAAACCAGCGTATTGACGCATTGTCCAAAAACGACCTCTATACATTGTAGGTTGAACACCTCTTGTAAGAGGAGCAAGACCAGGATAGCCTAATTTTTGTTCGTAATCAAAATCAGGTATATCCTTTGGAGTGTAAAAAGGTTTAATTTCATAGCCTGAAGTAGTTTTAAAAGTTTTTTTTCTTTCAGGAAATTTCGCAATAGTTTTATCGTATTGTTCTTTCCATTTATCGTACATATTATCCTCGCCCTAAAGTATCTAAAATTAAATAAATACTTTAAAAAAAATATATATAACCAACATTAATGTAATTATCCATAATATAGATTGAAAAATCAAGTATTTAATAAAGAAAAATTAGATGTTAAATATCTTAATTAGATTAAAATTAAACAAAAAGGGAGCATAAGCTCCCTTTAATATTAATCAATAACTGCTAATTTATCACCGACTGATACTGTTTGATTTTCTGAAACGAATAGTTCTTGAACAATACCATCTTTAGGTGATTTAATTTGGTTTTCCATTTTCATAGCAACAAGAATAAGTAATGGATCTCCTTCTTTAACTTCTTGACCTTGAGATACCATAACTTTAGTAACGAGACCAGGCATTGATGTTGAAATAACTTGACGGCCTTGTAATGCTTGAGAAGTTCTATCACGAAGCATTTTTTTAAGCTCATCTAATACTTCTACTTTATAATAGTCGCCATCAACTAAAATCTCGTATTTTTCGCCATCAAAATGAATATCAATTTCGTAAGATTTGTTGTCAATAATCAATGAATATAAATTTTCACCAGTTTTGACAAAATCTGCAACAATCTCTTTGCCATCAAGAATCATTTTGAAAGAATCGCCAGACTCTGTAATTTTTATATCGTGTTCGTCTTCAAACCCTTCAGGTATTGCGTAATATTTTGAGGCTACAGTAAGTTTTTTCATATTATCTCCTTAAAACCTGCTGGCTATTTTTTGCATTTTACCATAGTGTTTCCAAAGGGATTCACCAACTTCAGGCACAGTTGTTGCTCTTGCTGCTGCATCTTGCTCTATAGAAAATTGCATAAGAGTTGCTGCTACAACGGCAACAGTTGGGTCAAGATTTTTACGACGTTTTAAATCTTCGTGGTCAAATTTTGTGTCAATAAAAGTTGTATCGTAAACGCCACTTAAAAAAGTATCGTTTTTCATAACCCTTTGATGGAAAGGAATAGTAGTTTTAATTCCTAAAATCTTATACTCTGATAAAGATTTTTCCATATTTTGAATTGCTCTTTCTCTAATACGTCCCCATACTGATAATTTTGCAATCATTGGGTCATAGAAAAGAGGAACAGTATATCCTTCATGAGCTGCATTATCTACACGAACGTTACGGCCAGTAGGTGGCTCATGGACTGTAATTGTTCCAGGTGATGGCATAAAATTATTTTCTGGATCTTCTGCGTAAATCCTACATTCTATAGCATGACCACGTCTTTCAATTTCTTCTTGTTTATATGGAAGCTGATTGCCACTTGCAACAGAAATCATATCACGCACAATATCTACACCAGTAATAAGTTCTGTAACTGGGTGTTCAACTTGTAAACGAGTATTCATTTCAAGAAAATAGAAATTTTGATTTTTATCAACCATATATTCAAGAGTTCCGGCACTATAGTAGCCTATCTTTTTACAAGCCTCAACACTAACTTGAAGCATTTTTGCTCTCGTTTCTTCAGAAATATATGGAGACGGTGCTTCTTCAATTACCTTTTGGTTACGTCTTTGAATTGAACATTCCCTATCGTATAAATGGACTACATTACCGTGTTTATCGCCAATAACTTGCACTTCAACGTGATGAGGGCTTTCAATATATTTTTCAACATACACATCGCCATTACCAAAAGATCTTAATGCTTCTGATTGAGCTAAATCAAACATTTCAATTAAGTCTTTTTCTTCATGGACTAAACGCATACCTTTACCACCACCACCAGCAACAGCTTTAAGCATAACTGGAAGTCCAACTTTAGCAACAGTAGCTTTTAAATCATCGTGGTCTTTAATTGGGTCTTTAGTTCCTGGAACTATAGGCACACCTGCTTCAGACATAATCTTACGAGCACCAGTTTTAGAACCCATTTCTCTAATTGATTTTGATGAAGGTCCAATAAAAACTACACCTTCTTTTTCGCACTTTTCAACAAAGTCAGCATTTTCTGCAAGAAATCCATATCCAGGATGAATTGCAGCACCAGTTTTTTTTGCAATTTCTACAATTTTATCTGGTTTAAGATAAGATGTATCATCATCAGTTTCAGAAATGCAATATGCTTCATTAGCATAACGAACGTGAGGTGCTTTTCTATCACAATGAGTATATATTGCAACTGTTTCCATATTTAACATTTTTGCTGCTTGAAATATCCTAATTGCAATTTCACCACGATTTGCTGCAAGAACTTTAGTAATTTTCATAATCTTACCTCATTAAAGTGGAATATTGCCATGTTTACGTGGCAAGTTAGATACACGTTTGTTTGCAAGCATTTCAAAGGCTCTAATAAGTTTTGGCCTTGTGCAAGCTGGCTCAATTACTTCATCAACGTATCCAAGTTCAGCTGCTCTATATGGGTTTGCAAAAGTTTCACGATAATTTGCAACGAGTTCGTCTTTCTTTTTAACTGGATCTGCTGCTTCGCTAAGTTCTTTTCTTGATAATATATTAACTGCTCCATCTGGACCCATAACTGCAATTTCAGCAGTAGGATAAGCAAAGTTTATATCACCACGAATATGTTTTGAACTCATAACGTCATAAGCACCACCGTATGCTTTTCTTGTAATAAGAGTAACTTTCGGCACTGTAGCTTCGCAATATGCATAAAGAAGTTTAGCACCATGACGAATGATACCACCGTATTCTTGAGAAACTCCTGGCATAAATCCTGGAACATCAACGAGAGTTAATATTGGTATATTAAAAGAATCGCAGAAACGAACGAAACGACCTGCTTTTGTAGATGAATCAATATCTAACGCACCAGCTAAAACTGATGGTTGGTTTGCAACAATACCAACTGGCTTACCATTAAGACGAGCATAACCAATAATGATATTTTTTGCAAAATGTTCTTGAACTTCAAAAAAATGACCGTCATCAACAATCTTTTTGATAACCTCTTTCATATCGTAAGGTTGATTAGGGTTAGTAGGAACAATTTGCTCTAATGAAGCTTCAATCCTATTTGGATCATCTGTAGTTGCTTTAAAAGGAGGTTCTTCCATATTGTTTTGTGGTAAAAATGACATAAGCTCTCTAATTTGAGCAATACAGTCAACGTCATTTTCTGTAGCAAAATGAGCAACACCAGATTTTTCGTTGTGAGCACCAGCTCCACCAAGTTCTTCTTTCGTAACATCTTCGTGAGTTACTGTTTTAATAACTTCTGGTCCAGTAAGAAACATAAAACTTGTATCTTTAACCATAAATGTAAAGTCTGTAAGAGCAGGAGAATAAACTGCACCACCTGCACAAGGCCCCATGATAGCACTAATTTGTGGAATAACTCCACTTGATAATGTATTACGTAAAAATATTTCAGCATAACCTGCTAATGATTGGACACCTTCTTGAATCCTTGCACCACCAGAATCATTGAGACCAATAACTGGAGCACCCATCTTAACTGCCATATCCATTATTTTACAAATTTTTGATGCTATAGTTTCTGAAAGAGATCCACCAAAAACTGTAAAATCTTGGGCAAATACGAAAACTGTTTTACCATTAATGAGACCAGTACCAGTAACTACACCATCACCTAAAGGTTTTTGTTTATCCATTCCAAAATGACTGCAACGATGAACAACAAACTTATCAAATTCCATAAATGTACCTTTATCAAGAAGAAGGTCAATTCTTTCTCTTGCAGTAAGTTTGCCAGATTGATGTTGTTTGTCAATTCTTGCTTCACCGCCACCAAGTTCAGCCTGAGCGTTAAGCTCTCTTAATTTTTTGATTTTGTCTTGCATAGGCTTTCATGCTCCTTGACATATTTTTTTTCTAAATAATATTTTCAATAAAACACTATATTATAAAAAGTGTCAATCTTAATTTTAAGTAAAAATATTATTCTATTAGTGCTAATAAAATAATATTTTTAGTTATAACTATTTATTTACAAAAAATAAAACGGTAAATCGTTTTGTTATATTATTTGAAAATATATAAAATTTTCGTGTTCAAAATCTTGTGAAATGTATATAATGTGTTAAAATGGTTGATGTCATATAGGTTGTAATATGGATTATAAATTATTAGAAAAAATATCATTTAAAAAGCTATTCTATAATAAAACTATTAAATTTTTTAAATTGTTTAATCCAGTATCAATATTGAGAAATACTTATTTATCTTTATCTTTTATTGCTT
>JAZSQT010000173.1:0-6351 GCA_045538075.1 Mucispirillaceae bacterium | reverse complement strand
AGATAAAAAAGATGATGATATTGTATATAATTTATTCTTTGATAAACTTAAATATTCTAATGATGAAGTAGAAAAAGAAGTTTCTAATATTATAAAAAATGGGTTAATTAAAAGAGAAACATTATCTAATGGGGATACAGCATTAACATTAATATCTAAAATTAATATTGATTACGTTAGTGATAATAAAGCAATACTTACAGCAAATATTGATGTGGGAAAAATTCATAAAAAGGCAGTTAATTTTAAGGATATAGTAAAAAAATATTCAATAGATAGAAAAATACCTGAAGCATTAGTGTATGCAGTTATTCATAATGAAAGTGCTTTTAATCCTCGTGCTACTTCTCATATTCCTGCATATGGTTTAATGCAGTTAGTTCCAAAATCAGGAGGTGCAGAAGCAGCAGCAGTTTATTACGGAAAAAAAGTTATTTTAAGCCCATCATATTTATATAACCCAGATAATAATATTAAATTAGGTTCAACATATTTATCTTTACTTTATTATAAGTATTTTAAGAATGTTAAAAATGATGAAAATAGATTATATTGCACAATATCTGCGTATAATACTGGCCCTAGTAATGTTGCAAAAGCATTTATTAGTTCACGAAATATTAATGAAGCTATAAAATTAATCAATCAAAAAACACCAAAAGAAGTATTTAATATCTTAATAAATAAATTGCCGTATAATGAAACAAAAATATATTTAAAAAATGTATCTGCAAGTTATAATGCTTATTACTATTATAAATAGGAGAATGTTAAATGAAATCATACAGAAAAGAGTTAGTAATAAATTATCCAAAACGTAGAGGATATATTAATATTACTCCAGAAGTAAATAAAGCCTTAAAAGAAAGTGGCATAGAAGAAGGTTTAGTGTTATGTAACTCAATGCATATTACTTCAAGTGTTTTTATTAATGATGATGAAAGTGGACTTCATAGTGATTTTGAAACTTGGTTAGAAAAATTAGCACCAGAAAAACCCCATAGTCAATATAACCATAATGGTTTTGAAGATAATGCTGATGCTCATTTAAAACGACAATTAATGGGAAGAGAAGTAGTAGTTGCAGTTACTAATGGTCGTCTCGATTTCGGAACATGGGAGCAAATTTTTTATGGGGAATATGATGGTAAGAGAGATAAAAGAATTTTAATTAAAATAATAGGAGAATGATAAAATTTATTTTATTAAGCTATAATAAATAAAAATAATTATTGAATTAGAAAATTTTTTTAGTATATTAGTAATAATTACTATTTTTGTTTAAGGAGTAATATATGCCATCATTTGTAAACCCTTTTGCAGGTAATATTAAACGCAAAATAACTAAAGAAGAGCTTATTCAAGCTATTAGACTTGATATTGCTGGTGAACTTGAAGCAATATATTTGTATGATGCTCACGTCTTAGCAACTGATGATGAAGTTGTTAAAAAAGTATTAGGCGATATTAGAGATGAAGAAAAAGCTCACATTGGTGAATTAATGGCACTTTTAAGGTATCTTGATCCTAAAGAAGCAGAACATTTTGCTGAAGGTGAAAATGAAGTTAAAGAGATGATGTTAGAGTTAGGTATTGTAGAACCAGATATTACATCATCAAAAAAGGAAGCAGATAAATCACTTACTGTAGGAAGCCTTATTAAAGGCAAGGAAGGTTAATTATGGATTATTTATCAAGAGAAGCATCACCCTTTGATATAAAATTTTGGAATAAAATTTCGTCAGTAATTATTGATAGTGCAAGATTACATCTTTTTGGTAGAAGATTTTTAAGTATATATGGACCTCTTGGTGCTGGAGTGTCTAATATTGCTTACGATAGAGGCAATGTTTACGAGGATATAAAAGATAATATAGTAAAAACATCTGGTAGAGTATTTGCAGAAATTCCACAAATATTTGAAGATTTTACTATATCATGGAGAGATATTGAAGTTAGTAATCAAGTAGGAATACCTCTTGATACTACTAATGTTTGGGCAGCAGCTCAACGTATATCTAACACAGAAGATAGTCTAATTTTTTATGGAGATAAGCATACTGGAACAGAAGGAATTTTGACTGCAAAAGGTATAAATAAAATAAAACTTTCTGATTGGAAGGTTGGAGAAAATGCTTATACTGATATTGTAAGTGGCGTAATGAAACTACAAGAATATGGAATTACTGGTAATTTTATTTTGTGTGTAAGCCCAGCATTAAATATCGACCTTCAACGTATCCAAGCTGGAACGGGTGTTATAGAAAGAGATAGAATTAAAAGCCAGTTAAGGGGCTTATATACTGTCCCAATTCTTAAAGGTCGTCAAGCTGTATTATTGAGTGCTGAACCTCAAAATGTTGATTTAGTAATAGGTATAGATATGGCAGCTGCCTATCTTGAATTAAAAGATTTAAATCATACATTTAGAATTATAGAAACTATATTACCAAGAATTAAACGACCAGAAGCGATAGTTGTTTTTGATTAAGATATTAAATCCCTGATTTTTTTCAGGGATTTTTTTATCATCTTTAAAAATTCCTTACAATCTATTTAGTGTTAAAAAAAATTATTATTAATTAAATAATTAACATAAAATTTATATATTTTCTCTTGACTTTATATAATATAAATCAGATAATAACACGATTTAATAAATTCGTGTTACGGAGATATTTATGATAGATGATAGTTTATGGCAAAAATGTGTTGATTTTCATGGGCATGCTTGTCCAGGTCTTGCGATTGGTTATAAAGCTGCAATATTAGCAAAAGAGATTTTAAACATTCAAGATGTTAATGATGATGAAGATATTGTATGTGTTTCTGAAACTGATGCTTGTGGTATAGATGCTTTTCAAGTGATATTTAAAGCTACTGTTGGTAGTGGTTCAATGAGAATTGATTATAAAGGTAAAAATGCTTTTTCTGTTTATGATAGGAAAAGCAATAAGTCTATTCGTTTAGTATGGAAAGCAGATATAAATTTATCAAATAGAGAAGAAAAAATGAATAAAATTCTGTTACTACCATCTTCAGATTTATTTGATATTAAGGACACAAAAGGAGACTTTCCAGCAAGAGCCAAAATATATAAATCTATAATTTGTAATAAATGCAATGAGATTACTGCTGAAAATGCTATTACTAATATTGATGATAAGTATTACTGTAAGGAGTGTATATAATTTATGAAAAAAATATATTTTATACTATTTATTTTCATGTTTTCTGTAAATTCATATGCTAATGATTTTATAATAATTAAAGATATGAGGAATAAAGAGATTAAAATTCCAAAAAATATTGAAAGGATAGCAACTATAGATGACGGTTTTATAGAAGGAGTTCTTACCCATCTTGGCGAAATAGATAAAGTTATTTCTATCGGTTCATGGTCTATGAAAAGAGATTATAAATACGATTTTATAACTACTAAAGGAGAAAAATATTCTGTAAATGGATTAAATACTATGAAGTTCTTACACCCATGGCTTAATGACCTTCCATGTGTAAATTCAAGTCAAGGTAATATCATAAATTATGAAACTTTAGCAAAATCTAATCCTCAATTAGTTATTTTACGAGTTGGTGATTGCACTGTTAGAGGTATTAATAAAGAAGTATTAGATAAAACAATTAACACAATTGAATCTTTAAAAATTCCATTAATTGTTTTATTTTCACCTTCTTATTATGGTAATAATGGACTTTCTACGATGAAAGATGAAGCAAGAATAATAGGAGAAATATTTAACAAAAAAGATAAAGCAATTGATTTATATAATTATTTAAATGGAATTGAAGAATTTATTATATCAAGAACTAAAAATATTAAAAATAAAGTAAAAGTCCTATATATAGGATTATCTCCAGTAGCACGAGAAAAAGGTGGTTCTGGAAATGTATTTGGAGTAAATACTCCAGAATCCTTTATTATTGAAGAAATTGTTAATGGTAAAAATGCTTATCAATCAAAGGGTGCTAACGTTATAATGAGTGCAGAGCAAATTTATTCATTAGATCCAGACGTAATTATTTTGCCAACATCAAATGGTTACCACCCAGCAAAAGAACTACTTGAATCTCCTGATTTTACAATTTTAAATGAATTAAAGGCTATAAAGAATAAGCAAGTATATTCTTTGGCATGGTCGCCAATGAATTGTTCAAGAAGAGTTGAATATCCAATTGATATGATGATTATTGCAAAAGCAACGTATCCTGATTTATTTAAGGATATTAAAGTCCATCAATTTGTTCTTGATTTTTATAAAAAAGTATATGGGGTAGATGATAAAAAAGCAAAAGAATTAAGAAGCACTCAAATACTTGATTGGACAGTGGAAAATGATTTCTAATAACAAGAAATATGTATGGATAATCATACTTATTATTATTTTATTTTTTGTATCAATATATTCATTTATAGCAGGCAATTATAATATCTCAGCTATAAATATTTTTTCAATAATAGTAGAAAAAATATTTAATATATCCATAATAGATACCTCAAATATGGATAAAGTAATTATTTGGGATATTAGATTACCACGTATTATTATGGCAATTTTAGCTGGAATTGCCTTATCTTCAGCTGGAGCAGCATATCAAGGCTGTTTTAGAAATCCTCTTGTAGAACCTTTTATATTGGGAGTATCTGCAGGAGCTGCTTTTGGTGCTGCTCTTGGTATTTTATTCCCTCAAGTATTTATTGCAGTTCAAATAAGTGCTTTTATATTTTCTATGGTTGCAGTGTCATTATCATATTTTTTAGCAAAATATAAAAATGAAGTTCCAGCAATAGGTTTAGTGTTATCTGGTGTTATTGTAGGTTCAATATTTGGTGCATTAGTATCAATTCTTAAATATATATCAGAAGATGCTCAATTAAGAGAAATTACTTTTTGGATGATGGGAGGATTATATTATTCTACTTGGAATGATATTCCAATAAATTTTGTAATAATCGTAACTTCTTTTATTGTTATATGGGTTTTTGCATGGAAATTAAATATCTTATCTATGGGTGATTATGAGGCAAAAAGTTTGGGAGTAAATCCAGAAAAATATAAGGCATTATTTATAGTAATTGCAACGTTAATGACTTCTGTTTGTGTTTCAACTGTTGGTATAATAACTTGGGTAGGGCTTATGATGCCCCATGCTGCAAGATTAATAGTTGGTCCAGATAACAGATTTGTAATTCCAGTATCGGCTATTATGGGGGCAATATACTTGATTTTTTGCGATACATTATCACGGACAATTTCATCTGCTGAAATTCCTATTGGAATAATTACATCAATAATTGGTGCACCTTTTTTATTATGGCTATTGAGAACTAAAAGTAAGGGTATGTTTTTATGAATAATGTTATGTTAGATATAAAAAATTTATCTTTTAGTTATAAAAATCGTTTTTCATTAAATAATATATCTTTTCAAATTGAAAAAGGTCAATTATGTGGACTTTTAGGCCCTAATGGTAGTGGAAAAAGCACACTATTTAAATGTTGTCTTAATTTTTTACAACAATATACTGGAAAAATATTGATTAATAATAAATCAATAAAGACAATGAGCGTATTAGAGACGGCTCGTCTTATATCATACGTTCCTCAAGAACATAAACCATCTTTTCCTTATACTGTTAGAGAAATTGTTTTAATGGGTAGAACCCCTTATATGAATAGTATATTTGGGCTATCTAAAGATGATTATGAAATTGTTGACAATATAATAAATATGTTAGGCATTGATGATATTGCTGATTTATCTGCTACAGAAATTAGTGGAGGGCAACGTCAATTGGCTTTAATTGCAAGGGCAGTTGCACAAAATACTCCAATTATGTTTCTTGATGAACCAACAAGTGCATTAGATTTTAATAACCAAATTATGATATGGAAAATTCTTAAAAAAATAAGTAAACAAGGTAAAACTATCGTAGTATGTAGTCATGAACCAAATCATATTTTATGGTTTACAGATGTTGTTGTTGCAATGTATAGAGGAGAAGTTATATCTAACGGCGATACTAACCAAGTGTTAACAGAAGAATTATTAAGTTATATATACTCAGGAAAATATGTAATAGGAAATATGAGTAATAGAAAGATAATATACCCAGAATTATAATTTTTTATATAGTTATCTTTTATAAATTTTGAAATTTCTTTTAAAATTAATGTTAAAAATATATTTATGTTTAATTTTGAGATGATAAGATATTTTATATTATTTCAATTTTATGCTCCAGGTGGGAGCACGAAAAACCTCGGTAGTCATTGACTATCGAGGTTCTTTGTTTTTATAACAAGTCACATTTAAACAATCTAAAGTGTAC
>JAZSQT010000077.1:0-2546 GCA_045538075.1 Mucispirillaceae bacterium | reverse complement strand
AACATTTTTGCATTATCTATAGGAAGAAATGGACAAAGAAGATTAATATTATTCTCTTTTATTGCATCAATATTTAACCTAATTACTTCAGGATAGCTACATACTACAGGGCAATTGAAATGGTTATCTGCACCTTCTTCTTTTACTTCATGCTGAATACAAGGATAAAAGATAAATTTAATACCCTTTGAAATTAAATTAACAATATGTCCGTGAACAAGTTTTGCTGGATAACAAACAGTTTGAGACGGCATAGTATCTAATCCAGTATTAAATAAATCTTTTGAAGATTTATCTGATATTTGAACTCTAAAACCTAAATTAGTAAAAAGAGTAAACCAAAAAGGATAATTTTCATAAATATTTAATACTCGTGGAATACCAACAATACCTCGTGGTGCATTTGCTTCTTCTAAAGGGATATAATAATCAAACAATCTTTCCGTCTTATAAGCATATAAATTTGGTAACGATTTAACTGATTCTGATACTTCCTCTAACCCTTTATCACATCTATTGCCAGTAATATACCTTCTATTACCATCAAATTTGTTAATAGTAAGCAAGCAATGATTGCTACATCTTTTGCAACGTTTATTTATTGATTCTATTGTAAAAGTTTTTAAATGTTCTTCATCAATAATTTTTGATTGATGACCTTCTTGATAATTATTTTTTGCAATAATTGCTGAACCAAAAGCTCCCATAAGACCAGAGATTGCAAAACGAGTTACTTTTCCTCCAACTGAAAGTTCAAAAGCACGTAACACTGCATCATTAAAAAATGCTCCACCTTGAACGACTATATGACCACCTAAATCTTCTATATCACTCATTTTTATAACTTTATATAGAGCATTTTTCACTACAGAATATGATAAACCAGCTGAAATATCACCAACTCCAGCACCTTCTTTCTGTGCTTGCTTAACTTTTGAGTTCATAAAAACAGTACATCTTGAACCTAAATCAACTGGATGTTTCGATAATATAGCAGCTTTTGCAAAGTCTTGAACTGTAACGCCAACTGATTTTGCAAAAGTTTCAATAAATGAGCCACAGCCAGACGAACAAGCCTCATTTAATATAATCCTATCAATTGCACCATTTTTAACATACATACATTTCATATCTTGACCACCTATATCAAGAATAAATGATACTTCTGGCACAAAATATCTTGCAGCAGTAAAATGGGCGACTGTTTCAACTTCTCCATAATCAATACCAAGAGCTGCTTTTATAAGCCCCTCTCCATATCCAGTAATACAAGATGATGAAATATGAGCATCTTTTGGTAATAACGAATAAAGTTCTTGTAAAACTAAAATTACTGATTGAACTGGGTTGCCAAGATTACTTTGATAAGATGAATATGCAAGACGAAAATTCTCATCAATTAAAATTGCTTTAGTTGTAGTAGAACCAACATCAAGCCCAAGAAATAAATTGCCTTTTACTGATTTTATGTCTATATGTTCAAGATTGCCTTCTTTTGAATGGCGTAGTTTAAACTCATTATATTCATCTTCATCTTTAAATAGTATAGGTAATGGTTCAATTTCTGTATTAATAGGAGAATTAAGTAACTCAATAGTTTTTTGGTGAAGATAATCAAAAGTAACTGGTTTTGTGCTTTTTGATAAAAGTGCTGCTCCCATAGCAACAAAAAGTTGTGGATTTTCAGGAAAAATAACTTGACTATCTGTAAGACCCAATGTTTCTATAAATCTTCTTCTTAATTCTGAAAGAAAATAAAGTGGACCACCTAAAAAAGCAATATTACCCTTTATAGTTCTACCACAAGCAAGACCACCTATTGTTTGGTCAACCACTGCTTGAAAAATTGATGCAGCAATATCTTCTTTTGCAGCACCTTCATTTAACAATGGTAATACATCAGTTTTTGCAAAAACTCCACATCTTGCTGCAATGGGATATATCGTTTTATATTTTTTTGCAAGTTCGTTTATACCAGTTGCATCTGTTTGTAAAACTGAAGCCATTTGATCTATAAAAGCTCCAGTGCCACCAGCACAAGTTTCATTCATTCTCTGATCAATACTATTATCAAAAAAAGTTAATTTAGCATCTTCTCCACCAAGTTCAATAGCTACATCAGTTTGAGGGATATATTTTTTAATACACTCTGTAGATGAAATTACTTCTTGAACAAAATCAATATTAAACCACGTAGCAACAGATATTCCTCCAGAACCAGTTACAGCTATCGTTACTTCATTTCCTTTAAACTTTTCCCAAGCTGCATTAATAACTGATGCAAGAGTATTCCTCATATCCGATAAATGCCTTCTATACTCGTGATATACTAAATTATCATTTTCGTCAGTAATAACTACCTTGATTGTTGTAGAGCCTATATCTAAACCCATATGATATATTTTGCTACTCATTACCTTAACCTCTTAAAAACTCAGTAAATAGTATTTTATTTTTTTAGTATTTTTTTAAAGAAGAATGTTAAATATAAATTGAATATTACATGAAAAAGCCTTTATTAAAAAAATACTAAAAATATCTTATTT
>JAZSQT010000147.1:0-17990 GCA_045538075.1 Mucispirillaceae bacterium | reverse complement strand
AAGACCGCTTGGCCTCCGACTTATTCGTTTTTTCGGTGCAATTTCTGTCCTGAAATTGTTACATTAATGTTAAAATTACGTCCTGTAATTTTTTATTAATCGCTAGAGTATAACCTTTATAACTTTGTTGCTATACTTAACTTTAAAATAAGCGACCCGTAGGGGATTTGAACCCCTGTTGTCGGCGTGAAAGGCCGATGTCCTAGGCCAAGCTAGACGAACGGGTCATATTAAACTGTAAAATAATGAGCCGTACTGGGATCGAACCAGTGACCCACTGCTTAAAAGGCAGTTGCTCTACCGTCTGAGCTAACGGCTCTTTATTTCCACCGTATCACTCGGCGGAAATAATATATAACAAATAAAAAATACCTTGTCAACACATTTAATCAAAAAAATTTATTTTTTTTATTAAAAAAATATTAACCTTTTATATCAATTAGTTACAAAGCATATATTAGAAGATTTCATTTAATACTATTGTTTGCTCCCTATCTACACCTACAGAAACAACACAATAAGGAACACCTAAATACTCTTTAATAAAATCAACGTATTTTCTTGCGTTCTCTGGCAAGTCATCTAATGTTTTAGCTTTTGATACGTCTTCTTTCCAACCTGCAAATTCTTTATATACTGGTTTTATCCTTTCTAATTTATCTATTTCAGCAGGAAATGTATCAACTATTTCACCATCAATTTCATAAGCAGTGCATACTTTTATCGTATCCATACTGTCTAATACATCTAATTTAGTAAGGGCAATATAATTTAGACCGTTAAGCATAACTGCATATTTTGCTGCAACAAGGTCAAGCCAACCACATCTTCTTGGACGTCCTGTGCTTGCTCCAAACTCTGCCCCAATTCTACGAAGTTCCTCTCCATCTTTATCAAAAAGCTCTGTAGGAAATGGACCACTACCTACCCTTGTTGTGTATGCTTTCATAACTCCAGCAATATTTTTTATACTCCTTGGTGAAATTCCAGCTCCAATACATGCTCCACCAGCTGTGCCATTTGAAGAAGTAACGAAAGGATACGTGCCAAAATCTATATCAAGCATAGTTCCTTGAGCTCCTTCAAACATAACTTTTTTATTCTCTGATACTAATTTATTTATAATTACGGCAGTATCAGTAACGTAAGCCTTTATTTCTTTAGCAAAATTTTTACAAGCTGATATAATTGTATCGGCTGATACTTGATTTATGCCAAATATTTTTTCTGCATAAATATTAACTTCTTCTACATTGCTTCTAATTTTACTTTCTAATACTTTATCATCAAAAAGGTCGCAAATTCTAATACCGATTCTACCAGTCTTATCCATATACGTAGGACCTATCCCTCTACCAGTTGTGCCTATTTTTTTTGCACCTTTCAATTCTTCTTTATGCTTATCAAATAAAGTATGGTAAGGCATAATAATATGAGCTCTATCGCTAATAAAAAATCTACCATCAAAAGAAATTCCTCTTTCAATAAGTCCTTTCATTTCACTAATTAAAGCCTCAAGTTCAATAACTACTCCATTACCTATAATATTAATAGTATTCTCATGGATTATACCAGAAGGAATAAGATGAAGAACGTATTTCTCACCGTTTACCCATACTGTATGACCAGCATTATGTCCTCCTTGATAACGAACTACAACATCGGCTTGACGAGAATACATATCAACTATTTTTCCTTTTCCCTCATCTCCCCATTGAGCACCTAATATAATGGAACAATTCATATTTATTACCCCTTTAATTAATTATATTTTTAAAGTTATACACCTTTTTATATTTTTCAATATTATCTAAATTTGCCACGAAGAAAACACTATTGCCAGTTTTTCTTAATTCTTCTGCTTTATTAAGATTATCCCAACCAACTACTAAGTAATCAAAAATTTGACCATTATCGCCACATAAATCAAATTCCATAAGCTCTTCAATATGCAATGCCATACCACAAGCAGATATATTTTTACCAAATTTTAACATTAAGTTATCGTATCTACCACCACTGCCTAAACTACTTCCAGAATTTTTATGGACGATATCAAAATTAACACCAGTATAGTAATCTAAACCTTTAGTTTCTGCTCCATCAAAAACTAATACATTTTCATCTATACCTAATTTTATTAAATTATTAAATAATTCTTCAATATACTCAACCCTTGATAATAAAATCTCGTCAAAGGAAGATACTTTTTTCAATTCTTCAATTACATCTCTACTTCCAAAAGATAATGGCAATACATACAATAGCTTTTTGATTTTTTCATCAATACTTGAATTTTCAACAAGTTCTTTAATATCGTGGAGTTTTTTGCCAGATATTGCAACTTTTAAAGGTTGAGCTAAATCACCTGTAAGACTTAATAATCTTTGGAGAAACATAGCATCGCCTACAACAAATGAATAGCCATTAAGATTTATTGATTTTAATACAGAAGTACTTATTAAAATCATCTCTATATCGCCACAAAGCTCACTACCACCAAAAAGCTCCCAACCTATTTGGTATTTTTCTGTATTATGTCCACTCCTAAAAACTATACCCTTATAAGATATGCGTAAAGGAAGAGGATAATCACTCATATATCCAGTAACGGCTCTACATACTTGAGGAGTAAAATCTGGACGTAAAACTAATGTTTTACCAGTATTTCTATCAATAAAGCTAATTACATTTTCTTCACTAAAATTAAAAGCCGTTTCTTTTAGCAAATCGTAATGTTCGTATAAAGGTAAATCAAGTTCAATGTATCCGTATTTTGATATAGCACAACGGATATTTTCAGTTAATATACCTCTTCTACGAGATAAATCTTGAGCTGGCTCAGAAGTTTTTTTACTCTTATTATTAATTGCCATTAAATTTCTGCCATTCTTTTAATCAATATTTCTTGTGCTGCTGCAACACCTTTGCCTAATTCTACTTTTGCTCCAAATTTCTTTAGCCCCATTTCAATAGCACTAATTGCTGTAATGGTATCAAAAGTATCGTGGTAACCTAAATGGGAAATCCTTAAAATTTTTCCTTCTAATTTATCTTGACCACCTGCTAAAGCAACGCCACATTTATCACGAAGATATTTTACAAAGGCTTTACCGTCTATACCTTCTGGCAAAAAACAACCAGTAGCAGCATTTGATGGATAATCTTCTGCTAAAAGTCTCATACCTAACGCCTTTGCTGCAGCTCTTGTAGCTTCAGCGTTTATACTATGGCGAGCAAAGATACTATCTATTCCCTCATTTAACATCATATCAAGAATTGATTTTAAACCGATAACAAGACTAACTCCAGCAGTCCAAGCAGTAGTATTTTTAAGCTGATTTTTTAACTCTACTTTTAAATCAAGGTAAAATTTACTTTGAGTAGATTTTTCTACTAATCCCCATGCTTTTTTACTTAAAGCAATAAAAGCAAGACCTGGAGGCAACATAAAGGCTTTTTGGGAGCCAGTTAAAAGAATATCTATCCCCCATTCGTCCATTTTTGTATCGTGGACACCTAAGGAAGTTATACCATCAACAACGAGAATCGTATCTTTTAAGTCCTTAGTTATTTTTGCTACCTCTTCTATTGGGTGATATACTGTAGTTGAAGTTTCACTACCTTGAATAAAAACTGCTTTAGTATCTGGGTTTTTATCAAGAAAATCTTTTATATCTTTTGGATTTACTGACTTTCCCCATTCAACATCTATTGTATATACATCAACATCGTATGCTTTACAGATTTTCACCCAACGTTCGCCAAATTTTCCTCCATTAATAACGAGTGCTTTATCACCTTTATTAAGAGTATTAGAAACAGAAGCGTCCATTGCAGAAGTGCCACTACCTAACAATATTAAAACTTCTTCATTCGTTTTAAAGACTTTTTTAAGCCCCTGCCTACAATCAGCAAATATTTGAGAAAATGCAGGTGTTCTATGATGAATAATTGGACGAGCCATATCAAGTAATGCTTGTTCAGGAACAGCAGTAGGGCCCGGAGTTAAAAGATATTTTTTCAACATACTATATGTTACCCCATTAATTTAATATAATATAAAATTATTAAGGTTGCATATTACACTATTTTATATTTTTTTACTATTACTTTATTTTAGATTAATATGATTAATTTTAAGAAGAGTTATTTTTTTTAGATTTAGCGACGAACTGCCCCTACTCTATAACCTACCCTATTTCCTAAATAATTGACAGCTAATATATATTTTGCACTATTATTATATTTTCCTATAGTGCAGAAATTATTAAATATTACATGAAACTCCCTTTTACCGTTTTTAATATCAACTTGATACAAAGACGCTACAAGTTTACTATTAAACCATAAAGGAAAAGCTACACCATATTTTCTTAATGTTTTAACATTAGATTTTTTTTGACTACATGGAGAGACTTTTAATATATTTTTATACCTATTATTTTTAACTCTAACTTTGACTGCTACCGGCTCACCTTTTTTCCAACCATGTTTTCTTAAATAATTACCAACACTATATATTGCATCACTCATATTATTAACAATATCAACTTTTTTATCACCATTTCCATCAACGCCATATTTAGATATATTTGATGGCATAAATTGGGGAATACCTATAGCACCTGCAAAAGAACTTTTAAAAGAAAATGGGTTAGTTTTAGTTTTTAATGAATAAAGAATTAATGCTTCTAATTCTTTCTTAAAATATTCTCCTCTTCGTGGATAAAAAAAAGCTAATGTAGCAAGGGCATCAAAGGCCCTATATCGCATTTGTATTTTTCCATAATTTGTTTCAATACCAATAATAGCAACAATAATATATGTTGGAACACCATATCGTTTTTGAGCATTTCTTAAAGTTTTTCTATATTTTTTATAAAAAGCAACACCGTCTATTGTTTTTTCTTTAGAAAGGACTTTTTCTTTATAAGTTTGCCAATCAAGAGATTCTACTTGACGATTCATTAAATCAATTGAACTTTGTTGAAATTTTGCTTCTTTAAAATAATTAATTAATCTTTTTTTATTTATTTTATGTTTTTTTGAAAAAGCGTCAATAAACTGCAAAACTTTTTTGTCTTGCAAAAACTTATTATCAGCATAACTATCGCTAATAAATAAGAAAATAGATAAAAGAATAATGGTTGTATTAAGCAATAATTTTATCATTACATACAAATCTAACATAATTAAAAGTTTTTATCAAATGTAAAAAAGAAAATTCCTTACTTCTTGATATTTAGTCATATTTATTTTAAAATTTATTATAATTAGGTATTGATGAGGTTTTTATTATGATTGTTTCACCATCTATTTTAAGTGCAGATTTTTCAAATCTTGAAAAAGAAATCAAAGCCCTTGATAACGCAGGTGCTGACTGGATTCATCTTGATATTATGGACGGCAATTTCGTTCCAAATATCACCTTTGGTGCTCCAGTAATTAAAGCATTAAGAAAACATACTTCACTGCCTTTTGATACCCATTTAATGATTAAAAATCCATCATTATTAATAGATGACTTTATTGATGCTGGTTCAAATATTATTACGATACATTACGAAGCAGATATTCACCATCATAGAACTATATCATACATTAAAAGCAAAGGTTTAAAGGCTGGTGTATCTATCAACCCTTCTACTCCAGTATCTATTCTTGAAGAAATTTTACCGTTTCTTGATTTAGTTTTAATCATGTCTGTTAACCCTGGTTTTCCAGCTCAAAAATTAATAGAAACTTCTTTTGATAAAGTAAATAAACTAAAAAAAATGGCAGAAACTTTAAATAAAAACTTAATAATTCAAGTTGACGGTGGAGTAAACAGTAATACGGCAAAAAAATTAGTAGAAAATGGTGCCAACTGCCTCGTTGCTGGAAATTTTATTTTTTGTGCAGAAAATTACAAAGAGCCTATAGATTTTTTAAAATCTTTAAAATAAATACAATTTTTTTACACTAAAATTCAAACTAATATTTTCTATAACATATTGTAACGTAAGCATTTTATTATATATAGATGTATATATTCCATTTAATATTAAAATTGTATTTTTTTAATAGCTTTATTAGATAATATTTGCTATACTAAGACATAAGATTATATTTTTAAGGAGGTATTTATGGCTCATACTATATTAATCGTTGATGATGAAGCTGAAATCCGTTTTCTTTTTTCTACAGAACTTAAAGATGCTGGATACAATGTCTTTGAGGCTTCAAATTCTGAGGAATGTTTCAATATTCTATCTAAAGAGAAAATTGATTTATGCCTTCTTGACATCAAATTAAAAGGTGAAAGTGGTATAGATATTCTTCAAAGAGTTACAAAAGAATATAAAGATGTTAAAACAATGCTTGCCACTGCTTATTCTGCTTATCAAGATGATGTTTCTACATGGTCAGCAGATGGATATTGGGTAAAATCTCAAGATTTAGAATCACTTAAAGATGAAGTTAAGAAAGTATTAGCTAAAAATGGCTAATTTAACAATTTAATAATGAATATCAAATAAAATATATTACGAGGGCAATATATGAAAGCTGTAGTTATGGCCGGAGGCTTCGGCACAAGAATTCAACCACTTACAACAAGTGTCCCAAAACCAATGATACCAGTTTTTAATAAACCAATGATGGAATATATAATGACATCATTAAAAAATGCAGGAATTACAGAAATTGCAGTTTTATTATATTTTAAGCCTGACGTAATTAAAAATTATTTTGGAGATGGTTCATCTCTTGGAGTAAAACTCCATTATTTCGTTCCAGATGATGATTACGGCACTGCTGGAGCAGTAAAAAAAGCAGAATCATTTCTTGACGAAAGATTTATAGTTGTTAGTGGTGACCTTGTTACAGATTTCAATATACCAGAGATTATAGGCTACCACGAAGCAAAAAATTCAAAAGCTACAATAACTTTAACATCAGTTAGCGACCCATTACAATTTGGCGTAGTAATAACTGATGCAGACGGCAAAATCTTAAGATTCTTAGAAAAACCTGGTTGGGGTGAAGTTTTTAGCGATACTATCAATACTGGTATATACGTATTTGAACCAGAAGTCCTAAAATATATACCAGAAAATAAACCTTTTGATTTTTCAAAAGATTTATTTCCAAGTATTATGGCTACAGGAACGCCTATTTATGGTTATAACGCAAAAGGCTACTGGAGAGATGTAGGTAATCCAGATTCTTATAGAACATCTTTGCTTGAAATTGCTGAAGGTCAAGTTAAATTGCCTATAGCTGGCGATAAAAAAGAATATCCAACTGGCATACTTTATAGTGGCAAAAATGTAAAAATAGATAATTCTGTTAAAGTTAATGGCCTTGTTGTTATAGGCGATAATTGCGTTATTGGAGAAAATGCTACTCTTTCTGACTGTTGCTTAGGTAATGGTTGCATTATTGGTGAAGAAACGCTTATAGAAAGGTCTATTTTATGGGATAATGTTAAAATAGGAGAAAAAAGCACAATAAAAAATGCTGTTTTCTGTGATAACGTTCTTATAGGCAATAAAGTTAAATGTGAAAGTGGTGCAATTATTGCAGAAAATACTACTGTAGGCAAAAGTGTAGTATTTGAAAAAGATATTATGGTTTGGCCAGACAAACAAATTGAAGAAGGTTCTATTATATCGTCAAATCTTATTTGGGGCGATAAATGGAAAAATTCTATATTTGAGGGTGGTAAAGTTTCTGCAAGAACTAATGTTGAATTATCTTCTGAAATGGCAGCAAAGTTAGGTGCTGCTTTTGGTAGTATGTTGCCTAGAACTTCAAGAATTTTAACATCAAGAGATTATCATAGGGCTTCAAGAATGTTGAAACGTTCTTTTTTAGGTGGTTTACTTTCTACTGGTATAAATGCAATAGATTTACATACTGAAGCGTTACCTGCTATGCGTTATAAACTTTCAACATTTGGAGAAGTTGGTGGTGTTCATTTTCGTCAATCACCAAGCGACCCTACTCATACTGAAATTTTATTTTTTGATGAATCTGGAGACAATATAGACTCTGGAGTTGAAAAAAATCTTGAGAGAACTTTCTTCCGTGAAAATTTCCGTAGAGTTACTCATACTGATATTGGTGATATATCAGAAAAACAAATGGTTAGAGAATATTATAAAGAAGGTTTTCTTAAAAATCTTGATACTGTTAGTGTTAGAGCTAAAGCATCTAAGATTGTAATAGATTTATTTAATGGCGTTACAGATAATATTATTCCTGATATACTCAATAAAGTAGGAATTGATGCAGTAATATTAAATGCAAACCATGATGAAACAAAACTTTCTCGTCAACAACATCAGCTTGAGGGAACATTTAATCAAGTTTCAGGTATAGTTAAAATACTAAACGCAGATGCTGGGTTTATAATCTATCCATCTGGAGAAAGGCTTGCAGTTATAGATGATAAAGGCGAATTATTAACTGGAGACAAGTTATTAGTATTAATGCTTTTATTAATAGACAAAACTGTTGGCAAAAAAGTCAAGGCTTATCTTCCGGCTTTTGCTCCAACTTGTCTTGAGGGCAAATTACAAAATGTTGAGTTAGTTCATGGTAAACTTACTGGAATAAAAAGCCAGTTTTTAAGAGATTTCTATTTTATGGGAACTATTGGTGAATATTTTAGGTTTATAGAACATTCTACTAATCCAGATGCAATGTTTGCCACTTTAAAAATAGTAGAAATGGTTAATAAGATAGGCAAATCTCTTTCTGAAATAGTAAAAGAAATTCCAGAATATAAATTCAACCATTCTGTTATTAACTGTCCAGTAGAAGTAAAAGGATATTTAATGAGAAAAATGAGTGAAGAAGCTCGTGATGGAGAGGCTTCATTTATTGATGGTATTAAAATTATATTTAATGACGGTTGGGTTCATATGGTTCCAGACCAATATTCTGCAAATGTTCATTTATATATTGAGGGCAAAACCCAATCTGCTTGCGACAGACTTCACAAAGAATATATTGATAAAATCAATGGGTGGATAGGAGAACACGAATAGCATTATGAAAAAGCTGTATCTTACAATATTATGGCACCAACATCAACCTTACTACAAAGATGATAGCGATGGGTCTTACCATATGCCTTGGGTTTATCTTCATGCCCTTAAGGATTATTATGAAATGGCAAGGCATGTAGAAGAAGCCCATAACATTAAAGTTGTCTTTAATTACGTGCCATCATTATTGATACAGCTTGATGATTATACTAAAAATGATGTTCCAGATGTATTTTTGTCAGAATTAAGAAAAGAAGTTAAAACATTAAATGCAGACGAAAGAAAATCTGTAGCAAATCAATGTTTTATGGCTAATCCTCATAATATGATTAGACCACTAAAAAGATATTCAGAATTATACGATATTCAAGCAGGTGCATCTGGAGATAAATCTATTTTTAGCGACCAAGAACTTTTAGACCTTGAAGTATTGTATATTATTTCTTGGTGTGGTGAATATATTAGGCAAGAAGATCCTCATATAAAATATTTAATAGAAAAAGGCTCAAATTTTAGTGAAGATGAGAAAAAACATCTTCTTGATAACACTTGTAAATGGGTAGAAAAAATAATAGATATTCATAAAAGATTATCTGATAATGGGAAAGCAGAAATATCTTGCACTCCTTATTTTCACCCTATTTTACCATTATTAACTGATATTGGTTCTGCAAAAGAGTCTTGTTTTGATATGCCTATGCCAGATGTAGATAGTGATTTTAATCCAGATGCTGATTGGCATTTATACGAAGGGTTAAAAGAGTTTGAAAATCGTTTTGGTATGCGTGCAAAAGGAATGTGGCCTGCAGAAGGTAGCATTAGCCAAAAAACAGCTATAAAATATGCTCAAGCTGGTGTTAGGTGGATTGCTTCTGATGAAGAAGTATTAGGAAATAGCCTTCACTTAAATATGAAAGATAAAAACAATCGTCATATTTTATATAAAAGGCATTTTCAACATCATTACGGTAACAAAATTAATATATTTTTTAGAGATAAAGAACTTTCTGACTTAATTGGATTTACTTATTCATCTTGGAACGAGCAAGATGCCGTCAATGATTTTATGGGTCAATTAAGAAGAATTTATGATTCAGTTGACTTTAATCCTCATGTTAGTGTTATTTTAGATGGTGAAAATGCTTGGGAATATTATCGTAACAATGGCTTTCACTTTTTCAAAGCGTTATATAATGCTATCGGTAATACTGATTGGATAGTTACTCAAAGTTTTTCTGATGCTGCAGATAATAATGATGTTCCAGAAGAGATGTTATCAAATATAGTTGCAGGCTCTTGGATTATGGGCAATTTTAGAATATGGATTGGTCATGAAGAAAAAAATAGAGCTTGGGAAATGCTTTCACGAACTCGTAGAGTAATGATGAAATATATTGATACTGTAGATGATGAGACTAAAGAAAAAGTATATAAAGAACTTCATGCTGCAGAAGGTAGTGATTGGTTTTGGTGGTTTGGAGATGACCATTTTTCAGCACAATCTGACGTATTTGATAGGTTATTTAGAACCCACCTTATCAATATTAGAAGATTGTTAAAACAAGAAGTGCCACCAGAATTATTTAGACCAATTAAACAATCAGCAAGAACTGGTATAATCAGAAAACCTGTAGATTTTATATCACCAGTTATTGACGGCATAATAACTGATTTTTACGAATGGCAAAGTGGTGGTATATTTGATTTAAAAGCAGATGCTGGTTCAATGCATGCTGGTGGTGGAGATTTAAAAAAATTATATTATGGATTTGATAATAAGAATGTTTATATAGCTATAGACACAGATTTTAGGGAATCAAATGGATTAGTATTAGAAATAGAAATATTATCTGAAACTGGTTCATCTTCAGAAGTTTACAAAATTGCATTAGAAGAAAATTCTAAAACAAAAGGTGTAAAATATGCTATTGGAGCCATATTTGAAGCAGCAATTACAATTAAAGACGACTGGAGACTTTGGAAAAATCTATGTTTATGTTTAAGATTAAAGCGTGGTGATACTATTGTAGAAAAAGCACCCCTTTATAGCACTGCAGAAATTGATATTTCTCGTGATTTTACTGATGAATGGATTATATAAAGTAAGGAAGTAAAAAATGAAGATACCTTTTTTATTTGGTATTCACTGTCATCAACCTGCAGATAATTTTTCTCACGTTGTTGATTGGGCAGTTAATGTTAGCTACGCACCTTTTTTAAAAGAGGCATTAAACCATAAAGAATTTAAATTTGCCGTCCATTATAGTGGTTGGTTATTAGAATATATTAGAATTAATCATAAAGATGTGTTTAAAAATCTTAAAACTCTTGCAAGTAATGGACAAGTAGAATTTTTTACTGGTGGTTTTTATGAGCCAGTATTATCGGCGATACCAAGCGATGATAGGCGTGGTCAAATTAAGATGTTATCTGATTACATCAAAAAACATTTTGGTCAAATGCCTAATGGAATGTGGCTTACAGAAAGAGTTTGGGATCCAGCTATAATTCCAGATATTACAGAAGTTGGTGTAGAAAATTTAATTATTGATGATTACCATTTAATTGCTGCTGGTTTTCCGTCTCAAAGTATTACTGGATATTTTACTACAGAGCAAGATGGTTGCAAAGTAAATCTATTTCCGATAGATAGAATGTTGCGTTACCTTACTCCTTTTAAACAAGAAACAGAAGTTACTGATTATATATCATCTTTAAGAGAAAAAAATATAAAATTAGTTACGTGTTTTGACGATGGAGAAAAATTTGGTGTTTGGCCTTCTACTTTTGAGTGGGTTTACGAAAAAGGTTGGTTAAATAGGTTTATTGACACTATTGTAAATTCAGATAATATTGAATTTGCTCATTATAAAGATGTAGCCACAAATATTAAACCTGCTGGAACTGCGTATTTGCCAATTACTAGCTACGTTGAAATGGGAGAATGGTCATTATTTGCAGATAGATTTGAAAAATTTGAAGAAATGAGAAAGTATCTTAATGATTCTGCCTTTAAAGACGATACAGAACAATTTTTAAAAGGCAGTATATGGAAAAACTTTCTCGTTAAATATCCAGAAAGTAATAGACTTCATAAAAAGACGTTAGATTTATCTGTAAGGGGACGACCTTATAAGAAAAATAAAGAGTTTTTAGATTTGTTATACAGAAGTCAATGTAATGATTCATTATGGCACGGTATTTTTGGTGGATTATATTTACCAAATTTACGTGATAATGCTTGGAAACCATTAATTGAAGCAGAAAAAATGTATGAAAATTTATCTGGAATGAAATTACCATTAACAGAAGTTAGAGACATTGATTTTGACGGATACCTTGAAGCATACCATCGTAATGAAAAGTTTAATGCCCTTTTTGTTTCAAGAGATGGTGGACAAATGGTTTCATTAGAGCTTAAAGATAAATGTTGGAATTTATTAGGCACTATTGCTCGCAGAAAAGAAGGTTACCATGCTAACTTTTTAAAAGAACAATCTAATGATGAAAAAATAAACGATAGTGAAGTAGAAAATAGTAGTGAATCTAAAGAAGAAACATCATCTATTCACGATCAAAACCACTCTATTTCTGATGAAATGAAAAGTAAGTTAAGTTATGATTGGTATAATAAAAATTGTTTTATAGACCATTTTACTGATAATTTTAATATAGATGATTTTGAAAAATGTAGTTTTAGAGAATTTGGTGATTTTGCTAACCAGCCGGCAGAACTTGTTGAAGAAAAAAATAAAATAAAATTTTTAAGACAAGGTGGTTTATATATTAATGGCAATAAAACTAACGCTTATATAGAAAAAACTTTTACCCTTTGCGATAAAGGTATTTCTTGCAATTTAAGAGCTACTGCAGACAATAATTTTTCTTGTAAATACGTTTTAGAAAATAATTTACATTTTGCCAATTGGGAAGATGTATTATTAAATGGCAAACCTCTTGAAGAAAAAGGCGTTATTAATGGCAAAAAATTCGTATTAAAAGATAGTTTTACAGAAAAAGAAATTGCTTTTGAATTTGATAAAGATGTTACTTTTGGTTGGTATGTTATATATACAGTGTCCCAGTCAGAATCTGGAGTAGATTTAACGGCTCAAGGTGTTACGTTTTTATCTGCAATAGATTTTAATGGAAGTATTGATTTAAAATGTGTAATGAAGATTAAGGGATAAGGAAACAATAAAAATGTCTCAATTAAGAAAAAACCCTTTAACTGATAGGTGGACAGTAATTTCACCAGAAAGAGCAAGGCGTAAAGATGCTTTCTTGGTAGATAATAAGAAAGACCATAAATGTCCTTTTTGTATTGAAAATAATGGTCTATACGAAATTTTCAAAATTGATAACCAAGAAGGTAGGCAATTAACAGTAGTGCCAAATAGATACCCTATTTTAGGGATAGAAGGCACTTTAGATAGGTCTTGTTATGGTTTATACGACAATCTTTCTGGTATTGGTGCCAATGAAATTATTATTGATTCAAAAAGACATGGTTTAAAAGCATCTGATTACACAGAAGAAGAATTATACAATTTATATAAAGCATTTAAAGTAAGAATGGACGATTTATCTAAAGATATTCGTTTTAAATATCTTTCTGCCGTTAAGAATATAGGCAAAAATGCTGGAGAAATTATATCTCACCCTCATGCTCAACTTGTTGCTTTACCAGTAATTCCACCTAATATTGAGAAAGAAGTTGAAAATTCAAGGAAATATTTTATAGAAAAAGAACGTTGTTTAACTTGTGATATATTAGATACAGAACTCCATTCAAGGCAAAGAATAGTTTATGAAAACTATGATTATATTGCTTTTTGCCAGTATGCGTCATTATATCCTTTTAGTGTATCTATTTATCCAAAAAAACATAATTATTCCTTTACTCAAACTAATGATAATTCACTTAAACAGTTAAGTGATATTACTAAGGAAATTTTTGTTAGATTATCGTATCTTTTAGGTGATGTTTCTTTAATGATGACGATAAATACATCACCATTAAAAGATAATCGCCAAGACGTAAAAGGTTGTCTTAATTTTATAGAACAATCTTTTCACTGGCATTTAGAAATTCGCCCAGTTATAACTGCAATTTCTTCTATAGAATGGGCAACTGGCATGACAGTTAATCCAGTTATGCCAGAAGATGCAGCACTATATTTACGGGAGGTAACAGCAAAATGAATATAGTTCATATTGTTCCTGAAGTATATCCATTTTCAAGTGTATCAAGTATTGCAGAATTTGCTTGCGATGTTCCTACGGAACAAAGTAAGTCTGGTCATAAAGTTACAGTATTTTCTCCTCTTTACGCAGTGATTAATATTGATACATACGGAATTAAAAGTACTGGTCTTAAAACTTGGGTTGATGCAGGTTATACTGTTTATGAATACGAGTTGTATTCTGTAGATTATTTAGGTGTAAAATACGTATTTTTTAAAAATGATGATTTATTTAAGCGTAGTGGATTATATAGTTCTGGTGCTTTTGATTATGCAGATAACGATATTAGATTTGGAACTTTTTGCCAAGCAGCGATGAATTATATTAAATATCATAATATACCTGTTGACATTATTCATTCTCATAATTGGCAAACAGCATTAGTGCCAGTATATAAAAAGTTATACCATAACGATTTAGAGTGTAAAACTGTTCTTACAGTTCATTCTACTGAATCTATGGGAGTATTTAATAAATTTAGTATGGAAACATTAAACTTACCGTGGGATATTTATCATATTGATTTTATAGAGTATTACGATAGTATCAATTTTTTAAAAGGTGGAGTTACTGCTTGTGATTTATGCACAACTATTAGCCCTACTTTTGCAAAAGAATTAGTAGAGGACGAAGGTTCTTACGGTAGGTTTTTTAAAGTTAATGCAGATAAAATTACTGGTGTTCTCAACGGCATTAGTAACACTCGTTGGAATCCTAAGGAAGAAAATCTCATTACTGCCAATTATTCAGCAGATGATATTTCTGGCAAAGAAAAATGTAAAGAGGCTTTTTGTAAGTCTCTTGATTTAGATCCAAAGCGTCCATTATTGTGCTTTATTACTAAGTTAATTTCTGCTCGTGGTGTAGAATTAATATTAGAGGCGATAAAAGAATTTGAAAAAATGGACGTTAACCTTATAATATTAGGTCATAGTGGTGCTGAATATAATAATAGCCTTGAAGATAAAAAACATATTAGTAATATAAGAATTATATTAAAAGATTATAGTAAATCAAGTCATGAAGCGTATTCTGCAGCAGATATTATACTTATGCCGTCATTATACGAACCTTGTGGTATAGGTCAGTTTATAGGTATGAGATATGGAGCTATACCAGTTGTTAGAGATACTGGTGGTTTACATGATGGTATAAAAGAGGCTAAAGAAAAAGAAGTAGGTTTTACCTTTGACGATTTTAGTGTTTCTGATATGATGGTAGCATTAGATAAGGCATTAAAACTTTACTATTCTGACAAAAAAGATTACGCTGTAAAAACATTAATGAGTTTTGATAACTCATGGAAAAGTACATCAGCAGAATATATAAAATTATATAAGAAGTTATTAACAGAGGATAAAAAATGAACCTTTCAAAGTTGACAAAAAAAGAATTATTAGATCTTGCAGCTAAAAAAAATATTGTAGGCAGATCTAAAATGAGCAAACCAGAACTTATTGCAGCTATTGAGCCATTTTTTACGGCTGCTACAACACCCGTTGAAACAAAAAACGATTCCGTTGGATATACTGTGAATCCAGAACCTGCTCCAGTATATAATCCACCAAAAAAAGATGAGTATCCTATCCCACCCTACTACAATGTTGATACTCTTAATTTTATGCCAGTTGACCCATCAAAAGAATTTGCTTATTGGGAAATTAGCGACCATACTTTTAACAGAATAAAAAGCCAGCTTCGTATTTCTCATTCAAGCCTACATTTAAAAGTATTTCTTAAAAATGATGGTGTTAATACTATTGAGGCAGCTACAGTATCTGTAGATAGAATTGGTAATTGGTATTTTAACATTTATGCTCCAGATACAGAAATGTGGTCAGAAATTGGTTTAATTGATTCAAATGGTGCATTTCACACTATTTTAAAATCTAATACAGTAAAAATGCCAGCTGACAAAGTTTCAGATATAGTAGATGAAGAAACTTGGATGACAGTTGGAAAAGGATTAGATAAACTTTATGAATTATCTGGAGCTGGTCAAAAACATGGCCATTTATCTAGTGCTAAAATTCATAAAGAAATTATACAACAAATGACTACGCATATAGCGTCATCAGGAACGCTAAAGGATAAGTAAAATGAAAGGCTATTGGGCTCTCGTGCTTCACGCACATTTACCTTTTGTGAAGCACCCAGAATATGGATATTTTCTTGAGGAACATTGGTTATTTGAAGCGATATCTGAAACGTATCTTCCTTTATTAATGAATTTGAAAACATTAGAAAGTGAAGGTGTAGATTTTAGGCTAACGTCGTCTGTTACTCCACCATTGGCAGAAATGCTTGCTGATGGAGTTTTAAATGACAAGTATAGAAAGTTTCTTGATAGAACATTAGAGCTTACTAATAAAGAAATTCATAGAACTAAAGACGATCCATATTTCGGTCCATTAGCCCGTATGTATAATGAAAGATTTGAAAGGCTTAAAAATTTCTATTATAACGATTTGCAATGCAATGTGTTAAACGGCTATAGACATTTTCAAGATACTGGTAAATTAGAAATTATTACTTGTGGTGCTACTCATGGCTATTTGCCACTTATGAATAATGAAAAAGCCGTTAGAGCTCAAATAGAAATTGCAGCAAGAACTCATGAAAAACATTTTGGCAGACGTCCAAAAGGTATTTGGCTTCCAGAATGTGCTTATTATGCTGGTTTAGAAAAGTTTTTAAATGATGCTGGAATAACATTTTTCTTTGTAGATTCCCACGGTATTTTATATTCTAAACCTCGTCCAAGATATGGAACTTATGCTCCAGTTTATACATCAAATGGAGTTGCTGCTTTTGGTAGAGATTATTATTCATCAAAACAAGTTTGGAGTTCAAAAGAAGGTTATCCAGGCGATGCTTTCTATAGAGATTTCTATAGAGATGCTGGATACGATTTAGATTACGAATATATAAAACCGTATATCACTCCAGAAGGTATTAGAGTATTTACTGGGTTAAAATATCATAGAATTACTGGTGATATGGAGTTTAAAGAGGCGTATCAACCAGGAATTGCTTACAATAAAACAGTTGAACATGCAAAACATTTTGTTGAGCAACGTATAATTCAAGCAAGCGATGCTGGTGCATTAATGGATAGATTACCATTAATGGTATCTCCTTACGATGCAGAGCTTTACGGTCATTGGTGGTTTGAAGGTCCAGATTTTTTAATGAATGTGTTTAGAGAAATGCATAAATCTGGAGAGATTAAAGCAGTTACACCAGTAGAATATTTAGCAGAACATCCAACAAACCAAGTAGTTCAAGTTAATCCATCATCTTGGGGTGATGAAGGTTACTATAAAGTTTGGTTAAATAGTGGTAACGACTGGATTTATAGACATCTTCATTTTATGCAAGATAATATGGTAAAATTAGCAGGTAAATATTTGCATGGCACAGATAGTTCAAGAACTCGTTGCCTTAATCAAATGGCAAGAGAGCTTTTTCTATGTCAATCAAGTGATTGGGCATTTTTAGTTACTACTGGAACGGCTACAGAATATTCTACAGAAAGGACTAAAGAGCATATATATAATTTTATGAAACTCTACGGTATGGTAGAAGATGGTCATATAGATTTTGGATATTTAGAGAAATTAGAACATAAAAATTCTATCTTTCAAGGTATTGATTATAGGATTTTTGCATAACAAGTCGGATCGTAGCCATGTCGTTCTGTGA
>JAZSQT010000008.1:0-15806 GCA_045538075.1 Mucispirillaceae bacterium | reverse complement strand
TTAATTTGAGGTGAATATGAAAAAAGTAGTGTTATTTTTTATTGTTAGTATGTTTTTTGTTGCAAATGCAAATGCAGAAGTTTATTTAAGTGCAAAAGCTGGGTTTTCATTTATTCAAGGTGATTATGAAGAAAAAGGAATTGGTGAATTTTCTTTTAAGGATTATAATATTCCTAAAGGCTCTTTTGAGGTAGGTTACAAGGCTGATTTATCAAAATTTGGAATTAGAGTAGGATTAGAATACGATATTTACGATAAAATGGAAAGTGATGAAGTAAATGTTACAACAAATCTTATTAATGGATATGATATTTATGCGTATCTTGAAGGTCAGCGTCATTCTGTTCATGCAAATTTTTATTTAGATTTTAAAACTCCTATCAATATTAGCCCATATATTGGTTTAGGTGTAGGAGCTAGTATAATTGATGGTAGTGCATATGCTGGTAGCAAGAAAGCTAATGTAAAAGTAGGTCCTTATGATGAAACATATACTGGTGCTTCAATACAAGCAATGTTAGGTTTTGCAGTAATTCTTACTGAAAATATCGCAGTAGATTTTGGATATAAATTGAATTATTTTATTAAGCCAGAAGATAGTAATAATGTATCTCTTGATTTATTATCTAATGACATATCAGTAGGTTTAAGATTTACTTTCTAAATAATAATCTATTTTAGGGGTTTTATTTATATAAAATCCCTTTCAAGTTAATATTATAATAATTTATTTAATAATAAAATCTTCTTCCACAAAAAATTATCTGTTTTAAAGAAAGGGATTATTATAATCCCTATCTTTAAATGATTTTTATTTTATTGATGATAGTAAATTATTTTTTCTTATTTTAAAAATATTTAATATAAATATTGTTAGTATGTTATTAGTTTTTATCTATATTTGATTTTTTTGCTTTAGGGTGGGCGTTATCATAAATTTTTAACATAGAAGCAATATCCATATTCGTATATTTTTGGGTAGTTGCAAGGGATTCATGACCTAAAAGGTCTTGGATAGAGCGTAAATCTGCACCGTTTTCTAATAAATGGGTAGCAAAACTATGCCTAAAAGAGTGGGGCGAATAATCAAGGGGTAAACCGGCTTTTTTTAAGTATTCCTCAACAATACGGCGAATACTTCTATCTGACATACGAGTGCCTAACTTGTTTATAATCAATGCTTCTGTTTCTATAAATTTGCCTTTTACTAATACTTGATGCATAATTTCAGTATATTTATAAATCATCTCTACAATTTCTGGAACAATTGGAACTATTCTTTCCTTTTTGCCTTTACCTTTTACTCTAATTCTGCCATTTTTTAAATCTACATCACTTAAATTTAGTCCAACAAGTTCAGAAACTCGCACGCCAGTAGCATACATTAATTCTAAAATAATGGCGTCTCTTAAACCAGTTGCGTTCGTTTTGTCTGGTAAATCAAGGAGGTTAAACATATCATCAATATTAAAAACAGATGGTAAATGTTTTTCTTTTCTAGGAAATTTGACTAACCTTGCTGGATTTTCTTCTATAAATCCCTTTTTATACAGAAATTTAAAAAAAGATTTTATAGTAGATATTTTTCTTTCAATAGATGATTTAGATAAATTTCTTTCATATAAATCGGCTACGAAACCCCTTAATAAGAAAAAATCTATTGATTTAATATTGTCATCGTATTTTTCTTTATCAATATAAATAGCCAATTCACTTAAATCTTTAGAGTAGGCAACGATAGAATGGTCGCTATAATTTTTTTCTACCTTTATCCAATTAATAAATTCAGATGTTGCTAAATCAATATCCATTATAAATTATTCTCATTTATAAATTTTGAAATGCTTTCTAAACTTCTATCTGCTAATTTTATTTTTTTTAACTTTTTATCTCTTATTTTTTCGTCTAATGGTGGTAGTAATCCAAAATGAAAATTTGATGGCACGTATTTTTTATTCTTAATATTAGAAAAATCTGATTCTCCAGAAACGTATCTTGATAATGCACCTAAGGCTGAGTTTATAGGAAATTCATAAAAAGGTTTATTATTAATATAAGCATATATTTGTAAAGATGCAATTAAGCCACCTGCAATAGATTCAACGTAACCTTCAAGACCAGTAATTTGACCAGCAAAAAATAAATTTTCTCTATTTTTTACTTGAAAATATCTATTTAATATAGTGGGAGAATTTATATATGTATTTCTATGAACAGAACCGTATCTTAAAAACTCTGCATTTTCTAAACCTTTTATTAAACCAAATACTCTTTTTTGTTCTGATATTAACATTTTTGTTTGAAAACCAACGATATTAAAGGCAGTTCCCTCTATATTTTCTTTTCTTAATTGAATAACTGCGTATGGTCTCTCGTTAGTAATTGGGTTTTCTAATCCTACTGGTTTCATAGGTCCAAAAGATAATGTTTTTCTGCCTCTTTCTGCCATTACTTCAATAGGCATACACCCTTCAAAATAATTAATATCTTCAAAATCATGGAAAGATGTAGTCTTTGCATTTATTAATTCATCATAAAAATTATTATATTCATCTTCTGTTAATGGCAAATTAAAATAATCATTACCACCTTTACCATATCTGCCTAAAAAATAACCTTTAGACATATCTATACTATCTGCTGAAATTATGGGAGAAATTGCATCGGCAAAATATAATCCACCACCAAATGCTGACTTTATATTATTAGCAAAATCATCACTCGTTAAAGGTCCAGATGCAATAAGTGATAAGGTGCTTGGTAATTCGGTAACTTCTTCGTTTATTATTGTGATATTTTTATCATTAGAAATAATATCAGTTACTATTTTGCTAAATTTGTCTCTATCAACAGCTAATGCACCACCAGCAGGCACTTGGCATTCATAAGCTGCTTTAATAAGCATACTATCACATTTAAGTAACTCTTCTTTTAATAATCCACTACTACTATCTTTTGAAATAGCTTTAAGGCTATTAGAACAAACTAATTCTGCAAAATCGTTGCTTTTGTGAGCTTGAGTAGTTTTTAACGGTCGCATTTCTTTAAGGATAACTTTAATACCACGTTTTGCCAGTTGGTAAGCAGCTTCGCACCCAGCAAGACCAGCTCCAATAATTACGACTTCTTTTTTCAAACTTTTATCCAATTATTTACTTTTTTTAGCTTTAAGGCTTTTTGCATTTTTACAATCTGGATAACCAGAACAAGCAAGAAAAACGCCTCTTGGACCACGTTTTATTACCATCGGTTTACCACATTTATCACAAACTCCAGAATTAGTATCTTGGTTTGCTTCAGTTACATCTAAAGAATTATCATCATTTAATTTTAAAGATGCAGTATATTTGCATTCTGGATATTTTGCACACGCTGCAAATATGCCGTTTCTACCAGATTTTACTACTAATTCGCCATCACATTTTGGACATTTTTTATTTATTTTTTCAGTAGTTTCTATAATTCTAACAGTTCCGTCTTGTTTTTTTAGGAAATTTTTAATATTTTTACATTCTGGATAACCAGAGCAAGCAACCATTTCACCATATCTACTTCTTTTTATAACAAGTTCTTTGCCACATTTTTCACATAATATGCCAGTGCCAGTATTTTTGTTTGATTGAGAAATAGTTATTTCTCCATTTTCTTCTCTTGTAAAATCTGATGTAAAAGAACACTCTGGATAATCTGAACAAGCAAGAAAAGCACCATTTTTGCCGTATTTAATAGTGAGTTCAGCTTTATTACATTGGGGACAAGTTTTTCCCGTTAATAAATCAGAAATAAATTTGCCAGATGAGGCAATCTTTAATTCTTTATCAAAGTCTTTATAAAATGTAGATAAAACATCAATCCAATTTTCTTTGCCTTCTTCAATTAAATCAAGGTCTTTCTCCATTTCTGCTGTAAACTTTACTTCAAAAATTTTAGGAAAGTTTGATGTTAGCAAATTATTTACTATTCTTCCTAATTCTGTAGGATAAAATTTCTTTTCTTTTAATTCAACGTATTTTCTATCAATTATTACAGATATAATAGTAGCATACGTAGATGGACGACCTATTCCTTGTTGTTCTAACGTTTTTACGAGACTTGCTTCTGTATATCGTGGTGGGCTTTGAGTGAAATGTTGTTTCTTCCTATGAAGAACCATTTTTGCATTGCTGTTTTCTGCAATATCAAATAGTATTGGCGTTTCTTCATCTTCTTGTATATTTTCATCAATACTTTCTGTATATAATACCGTATAACCATCAAATTTTAAAACCCTTGCAGTAGCTTTAAAATCAAGGTTGTTGCCATTAATAACTACTGTTGTTTGGTCGTATATAGCTTCTATCATTTGACTTGCAACAAACCTTTCCCAAATAAGTTTATATAATTTATAATGGTCGTTAGATAAAAATTCCTTAACTTCTTTAGGAGTTCTTAATACTGAAGTAGGTCGTATTGCTTCATGGGCGTCTTGAACATTGTTAGAAGATTTTTTTTGAACTCTTTTTTTCTTTGGTAAATATTCTTTGCCATAAGTGTCTTCAATAAATTTTGCACATTCTGCAACAGCTTCTGGAGAAATTCGCACAGAATCTGTTCGCATATACGTAATCAATCCAACAGGACCAAGACTGCCTAATTCTACACCTTCATATAACTGTTGAGCCAACATCATAACTTTTTTTGCAGAAAATCCAAGCCGTCTAATTGCTTCTTGTTGCATACGTGATGTAGTAAAAGCAAATGCAGGAATAGATGAAACTTCTTTTTTGTCAACTGAAGAAACGATAAATTCTTTAGGAAAACTATTGATAATTTTTATAGCATCTTCTTCTGTCTTTAAATTAGCTTTTTTGTTATTAATTTTGTCTAATTTTGCTTTTAATATTCCAGAACCATCGCCATTTTTATTTTTTATCTCAAAATCTGCTTCAATACTCCAAGATTCTTCTGGAATAAAGGTTTCTATCTCTTTTTCTCTTTCACATACAAGTCTTAATGCTACAGATTGAACTCTACCGGCAGAAAGACCAGATTTTAAAGGTTTCCATAAAAGAGGGCTAACCATATAACCAACAAGTCTATCTAAAATGCGTCTTGATTGCTGGGCTTTTACTCTGTTTTCGTTAATATCACAAGGGTTAGATATACCTTTTAAAATACCTTCTTTCGTAATTTCATTAAATAAAACTCGTTTTATTGGCTTTCCTTTAATTTGCTCTGCTATATGCCAAGCAATTGCTTCTCCCTCTCTATCTGGGTCTGGAGCAAGATATATAGTATCTGCTTTTTTTGCACTTTTTTTAAGGTTATCTATAATCTTTTGTTTTCCATCAATGACGGTATAAGTTGCAGCAAAATTGTTTTCAATATCAACACCTAATTTACCAGAAGGTAAATCAATAATATGTCCAACACTTGCTTCAACTTTATAATTTGCTCCAAGATATTTTTCTATAGTTTTAGCCTTTGCAGGCGATTCAACAATTACTAAATCCATTTTTATATCCTAAAATTAATGAGTAGTTTCATCTTCTATCCCTTTGGAATAGTATAAATTAGATTGTTTTTCAAGAAGTATTATTAAAGTATGTTCTTTGATTTGATCAACAGAAATTTTGTAATTTTCTTCATTAATTGCCCTTTCTATAATTTCTTCTCCGTCAACAAAGTCAATAATACCTGCAAGAAAAAGTTTTTCAATATAATTGATAGCTTCTTTAGAAAAAAGATGTTTCTCTTTTTTCGTAAATATTCTAAATCCATTACGATTTAATTTATCGTTAATGCCAATTAATGCTAATATTTGGCGAATTTCATAATCATCAAAACCAGTAAACAAAAGGTAATTGGCAAGTTCACTTTCATTTACAGTTTCATTATAATCTATAAAGTCAACGATTAAATTTAATGCAAAAATCAATTTATCCATGATTTAGTCCATTACTTACTATATATTGTCCGTTTTCGTCTTTGATAACTAAATTATCTAACTCTAACTCACTAATAATTGATGTAGCTTCAATTATATTTATGTTTAAAGTTGCACAAATTTCATCAATATTAGATGGTTCTTTTAATATAGTATTATATACTAATTTGTGGATACTTGTAGAGAAATTTATCGTATTACTACTTTTTTCTTCTTTTTTTACGTAATCTTTTAATATATATTGAAATCTCTCAATTACATCTAAATACGATTCTACAGGAATTGCACCTTGTTTAATTAAATTATTAACGGCAGAACTATTATTTGTTGGAAAGTGAGGCACTGCAAAAACTGCTCTATTATGTTCTAAAGCGTATCTTACAGTGATTAATGAGCCACTTTTAAATTCTGCTTCTACAACAATAACTCCTAATGATAATCCCGATATAATCCTATTTCTTTTAGGGAAATTATAAGGCATAGGTTTTTCATCAAAGGGATATTCAGTAATAATACAGCCAGTATCAAGAACACTGCTAATATATCTTTTATGGCTTGCAGGATAGATATTATTGAATCCACTACCAATAACAGCAACAGTTGAACCTTTTTGCAATGCTCCTAAATGGGCAGAAATATCTATACCTTTTGCAAAACCACTAATAACAGTAAAATCAACGGAAGCTAAATCGTAAGCTATTTTTTCTGCAAAAATTAATCCGTTTTTAGATGATTTTCTTGAACCAACAATAGCAATAGTAGGTTTCTTTAACGCTTCTAAAGAACCTTTTGTATAAAGATAGTATGGTGGCCATGGAATTTCTCTTAATAATTCTGGATAATCAGAATCATTAAATCCAATAATTTTAATATTATTTTTTTCTGCTAAATCAAACTCTCTATTTACAAAGTCGTTATTAAAAACTTTATTTTTAATATTTTCAGCAATATTTTTAGGCACAGATAAAGATAGCAAATCATTAATACTCGCATTATATATATCATCAAGATTATCAAAATTGCTTAATAACTTATAATAAAGAGTTTCTGACAAGCCTTTTATACTTTTAAAAAGCATGTAATCTTTAGCTGTAAAAATCGTAATCTCCCTAAAAACTATTGTTTTTGTTTAAAAATTTCTGCATCTTTCGGTGCTTTTTTATCAAAAATTTTATCATCTATTTTTTTATTAATCACTACATTAGAAAATATTATTTTTGTATTATTTCCAATATTATCAGTGCTTTCCATAGATGATATAATGTTGTTTTTCATTTCAATATTAAGAAATTTTACTCCCAAATCTTCCTTTGGTTTAAGTGTTATTATATTCTTATTTGTAGTTATATCAAATTTAGATTTTGCAACAGAAATATCAAGTAGTAATTGTAATAAAATATTTGTAATTTGTTCACCAGTTTCATAAATCATTAATTGGTTATTATTTTTGTCGTAAAATTCAATTTTGTTTGCAGAAAATAAATACCAAGATTCAAAAGGTTTTTTATAATCCCATAATGCTTTCTGACCTTTTATTATAGCCATAGAACCAGTATATTCATCTTTTCCAAAGTCTTTAATTTCGTTAATTTGAGTAAAATCAGCTTGAATTGAAGTCATATTTTCAATTTCTTTGATTAATTGTGATTCACTAACATTTTTATCGTTAGCAAAAGCCGAAAGTGAAACAATTGTAAAAATAAAAGTAAATAAAAATTTTCTCATCTTTTCTAATCCTTGATATATTATTTATTGTATTCCATGACAATTTTTATATTTTTTTCCACTTCCACAAGGGCAAGGGTCGTTTCTACCAACTTTTGGTGTGTTTCTTTTAACTGGTTGTTGTTTTTTTTGTGTTTCTTTATTTGTATCTATATCTCTATGTTCTTGAAGTTGCTTATTTTGTGCTTCAAGGTTTTTTAAGTTTGAATTATTAATAGTATTTTCATTTCTAATTTGAACTTTCATAAGAGTTTCAATAGATTCTTTATGAATTTTATGTATCAAATTAATAAAGAAATTGTAAGCCTCTTTTTTATATTCAATTAAAGGGTCTTTTTGTCCATATCCTCTTAATCCAACACTATCTCTTAAATGATCCATTTGTAAAAGATGCTCTTTCCATCTGCTATCAAGGACACTAATTAAAATATACCTTGATAAATCAACGAAATGGGAACCAAATTCTTCTTTTCTTTCATTAAATCTATTTGTAGCAATGTCGAGTAGTTCTTTAATAGAAGTATCTTTGTTGCGAGGCAGATAGCTACTCATATCTACTTTAATATTATAAATTTTTTCAAAAATATTTTCTGCTTCATTATTGTCTGATTGGTTTTCAAAAATAAAATCATCATATATAGCATTAATAAGGTGATTATTATAATCTTTTATAATTTCATCAATATTATCGCCTTGTAAAATATTTCTTCTTAAATCATATATAATTTTACGTTGAGAATTTGCCACATCATCGTATTGTAGGAGATGTTTTCTAACTTCAAAATGCATTGCTTCAACTTTCTTTTGTGCATTTTCAATAGCACGAGTAACAAGCCCATGTTCAATAGGTTCACCGTTACCCATACCTAAACGTCCTAATATTGCAGACATTTTTTCGCCACCGAAAATACGCAATAAATCGTCCTCCATACTTAAGTAAAAACGGCTTTCTCCGTTATCACCTTGACGACCACTTCTACCTCTTAACTGGTTATCAATTCGCCTTGATTCGTGGCGTTCTGTTCCTAAAATAAATAATCCACCTAATTCTTCTACGCCTTCACCAAGTTTAATATCTGTTCCACGTCCAGCCATATTTGTTGCAATAGTAACTGCTCCTTTTTGACCAGCACTCGCAACTATTTGAGCTTCTCTTTCGTGGTTTTTTGCGTTTAATACTTCGTGATGTATTTTTCTCTTATTCAAGAATTTTGATATAATCTCTGACTTCTCAATAGATACAGTGCCGACTAAAACTGGTTGCCCTTTTTTATGCAATCTTTCTATTTCATCGGCAATAGCAGCATATTTTTCTGCATCAGTTTTATATACTAAATCACTATTATCAATTCGTTTCATTTCTTTGTTAGTTGGAATAGGCACTACTTCAAGACCGTATATTTCCTTAAATTCATTGGCTTCTGTTAATGCAGTTCCAGTCATTCCAGATAATTTATTATACATTCTAAAATAGTTTTGGTAAGTAATAGAGGCATACGTTTGATTTTCGTTCTGAATTTGGACATTTTCTTTTGCTTCTAATGCTTGATGAAGTCCATCAGAATATCTACGACCTTCCATTGTTCTTCCAGTAAATTCATCAACAATAACTATTTGACCATTTTTAACTATATAATCAACGTCTGCTTTAAATACTGCATGGGCTCTTAAAGCATTATTTACGAAATGAAGATTGTCAACATTTTCAACATCATAAAGATTGCCAACTTTCATTCTTTCTTCAACGAAATTTATACCTGCTTCTGTAAGTTGAGCTGAACGCCTTTTTTCGTCAATAGTATAATGAGTATCTTTTTCTAACAATTTAACTATATTGTTTATATTATAATATTTATCTGTTTTTTCGTCAGTTGGTCCAGATATAATAAGAGGTGTTCTTGCTTCATCTATTAATATAGAATCAACTTCATCTACGATAGCATAATTAAGTTCTCTTTGAACGTATTGGCTCGTGTCGTATTTCATATTGTCTCTTAAATAATCAAAACCAAATTCGTTATTTGTGCCGTAAGTAATATCGCAATCGTATGCTTCTTTTCTTGAAATATTTTTTAGTTTTACTGTAAATTTTTCTTCATTATCCCAAACAACTTCCATTGAAACATCGTGTTGAATAATGCCTACAGTTAAACCAAGAGATAAGTATATTGGTGCCATCCAAGAAGCATCTCTTTTTGCAAGATAATCATTTACTGTAACAAGATGAGCTCCTTTTTTTTCAATTGCATTAAGGTATAATGCAAGAGTAGCAACTAAAGTTTTTCCCTCACCAGTTTTCATTTCAGAAATTTTACCAGAATGAAGAACGTAACCACCAATAAGTTGCACATCAAAATGACGCATACCAGTAGTTCTTCTGCTAACTTCTCTAACAGTTGCAAAGGCATCATGCAAAATATCGTTTAGATTTTTACCATTACTTAATTGGTCTCTAAAAATATTAGTTTGATTTTTTAGCTCGTCCATAGTCATAGATTTATATTTTTCTTCTAAATTATTGATTTTATCAATTTCTGGACGTAATTTTTTCATTATTTTATCGGCATTAGGTGTAAAAAGTTTTTCTAAAAATTCTTTTATCATTATAGCTCCAAAATATTTTCAATATAAAACAATCTAACAGTATAACTAAAATAAAGATAATTGCAACACATCAAAATGTTTATATGATATTTCGTTAATATTGACAAGATATTATAATATTAAGATTATTTATATTTGATTTTAGTTTAAAAATATATGGAAAGCAGTAGCAGTCCACACGTAATTACGAGGAGCAAAGCGACGAAGTAATCTAAAAAAACAGTTGATAAATATTTTATGTTTAAATTTATTTTAATGTTAAGGTTGTTTTAAAGTTATTTTTCCTAAAGAACACAATAGATACGTCAATTTACAAACAATATATTTTTATTGATTAAAGAATATTTTTTTGTTGTAATAATTATTTTAAGTTAAAGTATAAAAAAATTAAATATCTTTTCTTTTTTCTATTTTTAATATAAAAAATATTATTAATATATAGTTTAGGTAAAATTATGGCAAATAAAGAAAGAGTTTTTAAGTTTTCTCGCAAAACTAAAGAAACAGAAATTGATTTAACGTTAAATATAGACGGTGGTGATTATTCAATATCTACTGGAGTAGGTTTTTTAGACCATATGTTAGAGCTTTTTGCTAAACACGGAGGTTTTGGTATTAACTTGCAAGCAAAAGGAGATATTCATATAGATTATCACCATATAACAGAGGATATTGGTATAGCTTTAGGAAAAGCCTTTAAGGAGGCATCTGGCGATAAAAAAGGCATTAATAGATATGGATTTATGTTGCTACCAATGGACGAAACATTAATTGAAAGTGCAGTTGATTTTTCTGGGCGAGTATATTTTAACTGGGCAGTAGATTATTCATCAAATAAAGTTGGCGAATTTGATATTGAATTAATAGAAGAATTTTGGCGAGCATTTACAAATAATGCAGCAATTAATTTGCATATTATAAAAAGATACGGAAGCAATACTCACCATATATCAGAGGGTATTTTTAAATCTGTAGCAAAATCTTTAAAAAGTGCTTTAACAATTACGAGTGATAGCCTTATGTCAACTAAAGGGGTTCTTGAATAATGGTTGCAATTATAGATTACGGAGCAAGTAATCTTCGCAGTGTTCAAATGGCTTTTGAGTATATAGGTCAAAAGGCAAAAATTGTTTCTGATGAAAAAAGTATAATGGAAGCAAGTAGGGTAGTATTGCCAGGCAATGGTGCTTTTGGTGATTGTATATCTGCATTAAAATCAAGAGGTTTAATTAGCGTTATCCATAATTTTATAGAAACGGGAAAACCTTTTTTAGGAATATGTATAGGTATGCAAATTCTTTTTGATAAAAGTTTAGAATTTGGAGTTAATGAGGGATTTGGTTATATTAAAGGCACTGTTAGGCGATTTAGTGATAATATTTTGAAAAATGGTTGCAAAATTCCACATACTGGTTGGAATTACGTTAAAAAAACTAATAATCATAGGCTTTTTAGTGGTATAGAAGATAACACACCTTTCTACTTTGTTCATTCTTATTTTGCCGATAATTATGGAGATAAAAGCGTTATAGGTGCTTGTGAGTATGATAGCTTTTTTACTGCTGCAGTTGCAAAGGATAATATATTAGGCGTTCAATTCCACCCAGAAAAAAGTTATAAATCTGGTCTTAAATTATTATCAAATTTTTGTTTATTATAAATGAGGTTGTTAAATGATAGTTATTCCAGCAATAGATATAATGGATAGTCAAGTAGTTAGATTAGAAAAAGGCATTATGGAAAATCCTAAAATATACAATAAAAATCCTTTAGATATGGCAAAATTATTTGAAGATATGGGTGCAGAAAGGTTGCATATTGTTGATTTAAACGGTGCTAAATCTGGAGAAAGCATTAATTATAAAGAAATTGAAAAAATTACTAATAAATCATCTTTAAAAATTGAAGTTGGTGGTGGAATTAGGAATATTAGTCGCATAAAAGATTATATAAATATGGGAGTTAGTTACTGTATTTTAGGAACTGTTACAATAAAAAATCCAGATTTAACTATGGAAGCATTAGAAACTTATCCTAATCAAATTATATTGGGGCTTGATGCAAAAAATGGAATGGTTGCTACAGAAGGTTGGTATGAAACATCATCATTAACAGTAGCAAATGTTATTGATAAATATAGCAAATTTAAAGTAGAAAGTGTTATTGTTACAGATATTGATAAAGACGGTATGATGCAAGGAGTTAATAGTAATATGATTAACGATATTGCCAATATTTCGCCTTTCCCAGTTATTGCTTCTGGTGGAGTATCGTCTATAGATGATATTATTATTTTAAAAGAGTTAAATAATAAAAATATAAAAGGCTGTATTACTGGTAAGGCAATATATGAGGGTAAAATTGACTTAAAGGCGGCTTTTTCTTTATGATAAAAAAAATTCCTTTTTTAGTAGATTTTTTATCTACTGGTTTTTATTCTGGTAAAATTCCATTTATGCCTGGAACTTTTGGCACTCTTGTTGCAATTCCAATAGCTTTTTTTACTATATTGTTATCATTACCTATAAAAATATGTATTTTTTTAGTGCTTTTTTTTGGTGGTGTTTATGTATCTGATAAATATACAAAAATTTCAGGCATAAAAGATCCAAGCCAAGTTGTTATTGATGAAATTGCTGCAATGTATCTTGTGTTAATATTATGTCCTGTTGGAGAACTATTTTTTCCTTTAGTAATATTACCTTTTATTTTATTTAGGGTTTTTGATATTTTAAAACCTTTTCCTATAAACTATCTTGAAAAAATAAACGGTGGTTGGGGAATTATGCTTGATGATGTTATGGCAGCAGTATATGCTATAATTTTTTGCTACATAATTTTGTATTTTCTAATCGAGTATGGTGGTTTACATTTTTAAAAAAGATAATGAGTAAAAAATAATGTCAAATATAAATTGTGCAATATTATCAATTGGTTCTGAATTGCTTGAAGGTAGTGTTATAGATACTAATTCTGCTTTTATTGGAAGTAATCTTTCATTAATGGGGATTAAACCTCAATTAGTTTGTTCAATACCAGATAATAAAGAGCAACTTATAAATACGATAAAAGAATTGTCTCTTAATTACGATATAATATTAACTACTGGTGGTCTTGGTCCTACTTTTGATGATATTACGTCAGAATGTATTTCTATCGTTGCAAATGTAGATAGGCAAATTAATGAAACTGCATTAAATCATATTAAAAAAAGATTAAATGAAATAAATGTTACTCTTAGAGATAGCCATATAAATCAAGCATTATTGCCTAAAAATGCTATTTTATTTAAAAATATCGTAGGAACGGCTTACGGTTTTGGGGTTTTTGTAAATAAATCATTAATTATTGCAATGCCTGGAGTTCCAGCAGAAATGACTGTAATGTTTGATGAAGAAGTTAAACCATATATAGAAAAAAATTATAATTTAGAAAAAATTTATAGAAAAGAATTGCATTTTGGTTTACTTCCAGAATCTGATATAGATAAAATTTTGCGAGAATATAATATTCCAGATAACATTGAATGTATTATTAATGCTGGCAAAAGTGAAATTGCAGTTAAAATCAAATCTTCTAATAAAAAAGTAGTAGAAGATTTATCAAACCATTTAATTAATCATTTTAAAGATAATTTTATGGGTGATGATGTTTATAGTCCAGCAGAAGCATTAATTAAAATATTAAGAGATAATAATAAAACAATTTCTGTAGCTGAAAGTTGCACAGGTGGTTATCTTGGCAAAACTATTACAGAATATAGTGGCGTTTCTGATGTTTTTCTTGGTGGTATAATTTCTTATTCTAACGATATAAAAATAAATTTATTAAAGGTTGATAGCGAAGTTTTAAATAAATACGGTGCAGTAAGTAGCCAAGTGGCAGAAGCAATGTCAAAGGGTGCAGTTATTGCAACAGGAGCAGATTTTGCCATATCTATTACTGGGATAGCCGGTCCAACTGGAGGAGTAGAAGATAAACCAGTTGGCACTGTATATATAGGAATTTCAAATGGGAAAAAAACAATTAGTTACCATTTTTGTTTTAAAGGTAAAAGAGATATAGTGCGTCATAGGTCTGTAAATGCAAGTTTATTTTTAGCGTATAAATTTATTATGGATAATATTAATGAATGAGTTAATTATTGAAAATATTAATCAAGGTGAAATTTGCGAAAAACCTTATATTAATTGGTCGTCTTTTGTGATTTTTTCAATTTTATCTTTTGGGTTTTTTGGTCTTTATTATTTTATAAAAAGAGTTAATAGAGTTAATTTTTTAATTAACAGAAAAAAAGAATTAGGCAAGTTGTTTGTCCAAAAATATAACAGGTATAATTTAAATTATTATAATTCTATAGAAACAATTAATCCATATTTATCAATACTTTTAATATTTTTAACCTTAGGTATATATTTTTATATCTATATTTATAAGTTTAATAATATATGGCAAGTTATAGATAATTGTGAAGAGAATTTTTATAGAGATTTTTGTCAATTATCTGGAAAAAGTATAAATTTTCAACCAATAGAAAAAAATAATTATTTTTATAATCTATTATTATCTTTTATTACTTTTGGAATATGGTTTTTAGTATGGGATTATAAAATACATAATAAAGCTGGAAAATTCTTTTATTTAGTTCATAATAGAGAAAAAATTTTAGAGAGCAGATATTAAATGCTTATTTTAGGTCATAGAGGAGCAGCTTTTGACGCTCCAGAAAACACTATTGTAGCAATTTATGAAGGTTTAAAACAAGGTGCTGATGGTGTTGAAGTAGATATAAGATTATCTTTAGATAATAAAGTAGTAGTTATACATGATAATACTTTCAAACGAACTGGCAAAATAAAGGATAGTGTTTGCAAAAGCCATTCATCTTTTATTAAAGAAATTGATGTAGGTTCTTTTAAATCAGAAAAGTTTATTGGCGAAAAAGTGCCGTTTTTATCGGAAGTTTTAGATATTGTTCCAAAAGGTAAACTTATTCAAATTGAAATTAAAAATGGTATAAAATCTGTTCCTTTTCTATTGCAAGATATTAAATCAAGCAAAAAAAGTATTGATGAAATAATGATTATTGGCTTTTGCAAAAAAGCAATGAAAAAAGTTAAAGAAGAAATGCCAAAAATCAAAGTAGCTTGGATAAATGGAGAAAAATCTAAATTAAATTCTAATATACAGTCATCATTTGATTTAATTAAAATATGTAAAGAAAATAATTTTAATGGCATAGATTTTGACTGTAGATTTAATATTGATGAGAAATTTACTAAAGAATTTATTAATAATGGATTAGAAATATATTCTTGGACTATTGATGATATTGAAAAAGCAAAATATTATAAAGATATAGGCATTTTTGGTATTGCAACTAACAGACCAAAATATATTATAGAAAATTTATAATAGTTATACTATCTTCATTTGAAGTTATTGTTAAATTTCTTAACTTTTATTTTCTTGTATAATATTCATTCTCTGAAAATATGTATATATTGAAAAAATAGTCAATAGATATACAAAGTGAAAAAAATCAAAAAAA
>JAZSQT010000116.1:0-2521 GCA_045538075.1 Mucispirillaceae bacterium | reverse complement strand
TAAATCTCTATTTTTCTTATCAATTGGGATAACACCACAACCAATTTCGTTAGATATTATAATAGAAAACTTATGATTTTCCATAAAATTATCTATATTTATATTTTCATTATTTAATCTTTCAATTAATTTATGAAAATTATATAAACACTTACCGTTACTTATATTATCTAAATTTATTAAAGCTCCATTAACAATATCATCATTAGTCAAATTAAATTCTTTTTTTACGTATTCTAATTTTCCTTGATACGCTCCTCCAACAACTAAGACCATAAAACACCATATACTGTTATTAAAATAATAAATATAATCTCTGATAACTGAATATAAAAACCTATTAAATCTCCAGAAATACCACCAAATTTTTTAGAAATATTTATAAAATATATGTGCATGAATATTATAACTAATATAAATGTAAGAGATATAAATAAATTAAAAAAATAAGTTATAAATGCTAAAGAAGCAATAAAGTAAATAAACAGAATAATTAAAATATAATATTTCTCTGTAGCAGATGTTAATGTGTATAAAAATCCGTTTTCTTTAAATAAATTTATAGTAATAGAAGCAAAACTTCCTAATATCCTACTTATAAAAAATACTATAATAAATAATAAATAATATTTATCATTATTAGAATATATTTGACAAAATAAGCCAAATAACAACATAAAATAAATTACTAAGTGGATTGCTCCAAAAGCACCAATACGACTATCTTTTAATATTTGTTGCATAGATAATTTATCTTTATTTGATGATAAGCTATCTATAGTATCAATATATCCATCAATATGAATACCTCCAGAAATTAAAAAAGGTATTAAAGAAGATATAATGCCATACAAAATTATATTTAAAGAAGTTTCTTTAGAAATTAAAAACCATAATATTTCTGCACTACCAATAATTAACCCAACTAATGGCAAAAACATAAATACATATTTTATTGAGTTTTTATCCCATTTTAATTGAGGTAGTGGTATAATCGTATATGTAGATAAAGTTATAATAAATCCTTTAATAAAATTAATCATAATCTAACTTACCTTTTAAAAAATATGGCAATCCTACGATGGATTCTATGACTACATCTGATATTTTTGATAAATAAATATTTACTAATGATAATTGCTTAAGATAGTTTAATACTTCGTAACTATAATTTATCGTATCACAAAAAACATTTCCAGTAACAAAAACAATATTATTTGAATGAGAAACAAGGTTTTCTAATCTATCAATAATAATTTCATAACAATTAGATTTTTTTTCATCAAATAAAGTATTTGCTACTAAATTTGTTATACATTCAAATAATATTGTATTGTATTTATGGATTTTTATATTTTCAATATTTTGATAATATTCTACTACTTGAAAATTCTTATTTTTTCTTAATTCTTGATGTCGTTTAATTTTGTTTTGGCTTTCAATACCCTCTGGTTTTAATGTTGCAAAATATCCAACATCGCCCTTTAATTTTAATGCAATATTTTCTGCAATTTCACTTTTGCCACTTGCTGATCCACCTATAACTGTTATAATCATTTTTTGTCCTTTAATTATATTAAAAGATTGTAATAATAAAATTACGATGAAATCAATACTAAAATGATAATTCTAATAAAATAGAACCGTTTGATGAATTATTTTTTTGTGTTCTAAACTCTCTACTCTTAAAGGAATAAATGTAACTAAGTCTAAAACCTTTATAAGCTACAGTAATACCAGTTTCAAAATCATATACAAATGGATTTAATTTTAATCCAGTTCCACTTGAAAAGGTATTACCCTCAATAAAAATATTTCTACCAACTAATCTACCACCAGCCCCTAAAAATAAGTATAAACTAAAGTCATCAGATGATACTGGAGATGCCTTATATGACATATTTACTTTAGGCACCCCAAAATCAACATGCAAGTTATGCCCCACTCTAAAACGCATATTAGCACCAAGATGGATATCTACATTCCCGACAGCAGTATCAGACGTTAGTAAAAAATCAGACGAAACAATATTACCTTTATATAATAAAAATTTACGTGTAATTTGATAATGTAAATTTAAAGCAAATTCATTAGAAATTTGAGTATCCCAACCTAATAAAAGATAGTCATGACTTATATATTCATGGACGAAATTCTGGACTTCTTCAGCAAAAGAATATGGTCCCACAACGCCTACATTTACCCATAAATGCTCTTCTACTTCATTATTTCTATTTGACATACCTAAAGATAAATATAAATATCCAGCGTAAGGTCTATCAAATTTATCAGGAGTTGCAGTTATATCTTTTGGTGTGTAAATTTCTTGAGATAAATCAATATTAAATCTTGTAACTCGTGGATAATTTGCAAGTCCTATTTTACCTAAAGTTGATAAGAACTTATATTTTTCAGAAATTTCTTTATCTGAAAAATCCATTTCTTCTGAAGTAAATCCTATAGAATGACCAGCAGTATAATATTCATCTGTAAAAGGCTCAAGATATGCATCATTTTCAGT
>JAZSQT010000043.1:0-13022 GCA_045538075.1 Mucispirillaceae bacterium | reverse complement strand
GAGTAGTGTAATTTCATATGGTAGTTAAACTGCGAATACGTTAGCGTTTCCGCATGCTCTGTTTGAGAGTAGTGTAATTTCATATGGTAGTTAAACTTTATTAGTAATATCACCAGCTATATTATTGTTTGAGAGTAGTGTAATTTCATATGGTAGTTAAACACAAAAAGAATTGAATAGAGGTTTTCAGGAGTTTGAGAGTAGTGTAATTTCATATGGTAGTTAAACGCTTTTTCTCTGTATATGCGAATAAGTCCAGTTTGAGAGTAGTGTAATTTCATATGGTAGTTAAACTTGTCCTTACTTCTTGCTCTGACAAATGTTGTTTGAGAGTAGTGTAATTTCATATGGTAGTTAAACAACTAACGCAAGAACTGGAGTAAGATATACGTTTGAGAGTAGTGTAATTTCATATGGTAGTTAAACGATTGCAAAACGTGAATATAATTCAAATGTAGTTAAGAGTAGCACAAGTTCATATGGTAGTTAAACTAGTTTGTTCAATAATAGGTTGTTTTAATTGTTTGAGAGTAGTGTAATTTCATATGGTAGTTAAACCAACACAATACGCTTTTTCGTCGACCACGAGTTTGAGAGTAGTGTAATTTCATATGGTAGTTAAACTTAAAGTAGTATCTATTGGATAGCGCTCGTGTTTGAGAGTAGTGTAATTTCATATGGTAGTTAAACTATTCCGTTTAACCCAGCAGTCCATGTGCTCTTTGAGAGTAGTGTAATTTCATATGGTAGTTAAACTGTATTTTTCTTCTCCTTGCTCGGCGTTAAGTTTGAGAGTAGTGTAATTTCATATGGTAGTTAAACACTGTTGAATCTTCACAACCAACAGAGTAAGTTTGAGAGTAGTGTAATTTCATATGGTAGTTAAACACGACCTACCCGACGCAGAGGAATATAGAGGTTTGAGAGTAGTGTAATTTCATATGGTAGTTAAACCAATTTATTGGCAGAAAGTCCAAAAAGGTTGTTTGAGAGTAGTGTAATTTCATATGGTAGTTAAACCCAACATTTATTGAAACCCCAATTATAAGAGTTTGAGAGTAGTGTAATTTCATATGGTAGTTAAATTTAATAAAATGTATAATTTTACATTTTTAAAATATTTTAGAACGAAGTTGAAAGCAATATAAATTAAGGAAATTGGAAGAAATATATTTAAAGATAAAAAATATATGCCCAAGAGGATTCGAACCTCTGACCCACGGCTTAGAAGTTACCTTTTAAAATTTTCATTTTTAATTTTTATTTATATTTAACTATATATATTACTTTTATATTTTTTATTAATTTTAAATAATGAGACTTTAGATAAAATTTAGAAAATATAAGGGTAAAATTAAGAGTAGAAAAAGGATAAAAAAATGAAATTTTTAAAAACAAAATTCAACGGCGTTTACTATTTGGAATCTAAAAACAGAAAATTTAACAATAAACCTGACAAAGTTTATTATATTAGATATTATATTGATGGTATTCAAAAACAAGAAAATATTGGTCCTGCCTCTCGTGGAGTAACTCCTCAATATGCTCTGAACATTCGTAATGAACGATTACAAGCACCATACGTTAAGAGAGACTACATTTTTTCAGAATTATATGAATATTATATGTTATGGGCAAAAGCTAATAAAAAAACTTGGAAAAGTGATGAAAGACGATATAACAGTTATATAGGTAAACACTTAGGTTACATAAAGGCTGATGAAATAAAAACTCAAGATATTAATAATTTATTATTAAAAATTAAATTAAACGGTAAAAAAAACGGAGGAGAATATGCACCTCAAACAATAAAACATATATTATTGTTAATAAAGCGTATATATAATTATGCAATAAGTAATGAATTAGTCAAAAAAAATCCTACTAATAATATTAAATTTCCAAAATTTGATAATACTCGTATTGCTTACTTGTATAATGATGAAATAGAAAGAATGTTTACATATTTAGATTCTGGAAAAGAATGGGAAGTTGATATATCTATTATTAAATTTGCTTTTTATACTGGATTAAGAAGAGGAGAACTTTTTGGATTAGAATGGCGAAATGTTGATATAAAAAATAAACGTATAATGTTATATAATACTAAGGGTGGTAAAAATGAAAGTATATTAATTACTGATAACGCAGTAAATGTATTAAAAAACCTAACGCAAGTTAATGAATATGTATTTCCATCAAAACAAGGTGGCAAAAGGAATGATATAAAGAAATTATGGAATAGAATAAAAAAAGAAGCAAATATTCGTCCAATTATTCGTTTCCATGACATTCGTCATACTTTTGGAACATTAGCAACGAGTGTTATACCAGTAAAAATTGTCCAAAAAATGATGACACATAAAGATATAAAAACAACACTAAGATATGCACATATCCAAGAAAAAGAATTAATAGATGCAGCTGATACCTTAAGTGATGTTTTCAGTAATATAGGCAAACTAAAAGAATAATTCTAAGTTAGAGTTAAGACTTTTTAAGAAAATATTTTTTAAGCCTCTCTATTAAACGTTTGTTTATAAGTTGGAGTTCAGACTTTTTTAAAGTCTGAATTAAGCCTTTTATTATAATATTTTTTATTACGAAATTTCTTAATTATTTTTTGAATTTTTTTATACCCAGAATGCCCTGATTTTTCATAATTAGGAAAAAAAATACATAATTCTTGATAAACTTTTTTGGCATATATTTTACCTGTCTGATTAGAAAGATAAGTATTTAACCAAATCTCAATCTTACTTTTATTCCTATTGTTGATTAACTTATTTCTTCTATAATTACTTTTTTGATTTAATGAATTTTTAATAAATCGTCCACTTCTCATACAAAATATTGCTATTTTTAATGCAATATAAAATTCATTTTCGGAAGTGCATTCTTTTAATTCTTTGATAAACCAAACAGGTAATTTAGATTCTTTGTTTATTGTTTGTATAGTAATTTCATTATATTTATTTTTTAGAATATCCTCTAAAAAATAATAATTTAATATGTCTTTTACTTTCAATTCTGCCATTTCACTACGTCCCACACTTTTTTTATGTATATTTGTTGGCGTTTTTTATTAGGAGAATGATACCTACCTATTGCTAACCATAAATCACCATTTGCACGTGTTATTTCATATGCTAAAATATATGCACCCATACTTATATTCCAACATTTATTGAAACCCCAATTATAAGAAAAATTAAATTTATTAAACCACCATTTATTTATTTGCATTAAGCCAATATCAAAGGATTTTGATGAATTTATATTTAATATATCTATTGCATTATGAATATCTTTAGGATAATAACCCTTGCCTTTTATATTTAAAGCATATTGATTATTATTACTTTCAATTTTTGCTATTGCTTCTAATATTTCCATTGGAACTGAATATTTTTTAGCTGCTTCAAAAAAACATTCTTTAGCATTTGCTTGACTACTGATAAAAAGAATACCTACTAAAACACTTAAAATTTGCCTATAAATAAAATTATTTTTTAAAAACATAAGTAAAGTCTCCAATTAACGTATCTGTGATTAGAGAGCGTATTTTTGGCTCATTAATAGTATATAAATGAATACAACGTGCTTTATAATTATCTATTCCACAAAACGGACACTTAACACCTTTTGGCAATTTTTGATAACTAACTTTAATTTTTCTCCACTCAATTATTTGATTATTCATAAACTACCTCTCTAATTTTATATTAAAAAGGTAGTGTGAATAATTTTTTATATAAAAAAACTCTATTAAGTATGCAAAATTAGTTAATTTAGTTGCAGTATAGAAGAAACTTTATACATTAAAAAACGTCTTATAATTTATCTAAAAGTAAAAATCTCAGATTATAAAAATTTTTAAGTATTTTACAGAATTTAACTTATGGTATTTTGGCTTGTATTTTGCTTACTATATGTTACAATGGTATGTCAAGGGGGTATATCATGGAAAACATTAACAAGAAGGAAGAAAAACACAGTATTACTAATAACAATGATATTTATGAATTATTTAATATAACTGATGATAAAAAAATATTATTCAATAAAATGGAAAAAGAATGGTCTGTTTTGCCTAAAAATCACGAAATTAAATCTTATGAATTTAATCCAATAAATACTAATATAAAGGGTTATGATAATGCCTAATTTTCATGAATTATATAATGAGCTTCAACAAGCAGGATCTCATTTTGATATACTTAGAAGAAAATATATATCAAACTTATACGATATTAGAAAGAGAAATATTATATGTTACTATAGTGGTTGGCTTGATAAGCCAATAGCAAAAAATACATCTGTTGATGATATAGATAAAAATGGTCTTATGACTGTAATGCATAAAATGGATTTCAGTAAAGGATTAGACTTAATATTACATACTCCTGGGGGTAATGTAGCTGCAACAGAATCAATTGTAGATTATCTACACACAAAATTTAATAATGATATAGTGTGTTTTGTACCTCAAATGGCAATGTCTGCAGGTACAATGATAGCTTGTTCTTGCAAAGAAATATATATGGGTGCTCATTCATCACTTGGTCCTATAGACCCACAAATTGGAGGTGTTGCAGCACATGGAATAATTGAAGAATTTAAGACCGCTCAAGATGATATAAAAGGGAATCCTAGTTCAATACACTTATGGCAACCAATAATAGCTAAATATCCTCCTACTATATTAGGAGAATGTCATAAAGCAATACAGTGGTCTACAGACATTGTAAAAGAATGGTTAGGAAAGAATATGCTTGCAACTGATGAAAACAAAGATAAAATTATTGATGGCATTATTAAAGAGTTAGGAGACCACTCTATAAATTTAGCACATAATCGCCACCTATCAGCGAAAAAATGTAAAGAAATAGGTCTTGTTATAAAAGATTTGGAAGAGAACGATGATTTACAAGATGCAGTGTTATCGGTTCACCATATATTCATGCATACTTTAAGGTCAACAAGTGCTGTAAAAATTATTCAAAATAATATAGATATATCATTTATAATTAATCAATAATAGAAAATAACATTTTTTACCTTTTTAAAAAGTAGTTATAGGGTGGACAAAGCCTTATTTTAACTACTTTTTAAAACATTTTCTTATTGACAATACATTTTTTTGATATTATATTATATATTATAGAATATTATTTAATTTTAGTACTGATTGTAGATATTATGTTTATTTATATTTATATTACTTTAAGGGCAATCAGTAAATATGAGGTTGAAATGGAAACTGTTATCAATGAAATTTTACACACGGAAATAATTTCTAACTTATTTTCTTATTTAAATAATCATACTTATTTTAAATATACTGTTATAGTTATTGGTTCAATTATTTCTTTATATTTAGCTTATAAATTTATTAAACTAATTTTTAATAAAACAGTATTAGGTCTTATATTATTTCTTACGGTTACATGTGGCGTAATTATGCTACTTAGAAAAATTTTTCTTTCTGATGAATTTATCTCATTCTCCTTTAATACTCAAATTGTAGTTGCAATTACGATAGGTTTAATAACTTTAGTATTTTGTGTTCTATTCTGTAAGTTTATAGATAAGAAATTTCAATTTAGTAATAATCATTATTTTAAACTTTTTGTACATTATTTATCTAATAATTTTAAATCTTATAATTATATTAATGAATGGAATAAATTTCATTCTGATACGTCTGAAATTCAGTCAATATCAGATAAAACTACTAATCCAGCTTATGACTTTTTGCCTTACAATATTCATCATAAATCTAAATAATTAAACTATTAGTATCTGTAATATTTTTTTATTTTGTTACCTATTAGTAACAATTTTATTAGTAGTATCAAGTTTACGTATTATTTCATTCTGAGCATTATTAAGAGCTTTAATTATATCTTCTTGATTTTCTAAACCATTTATTGCATCTCTATATTTATCCATAATTGCATTAGTATTATATTGTTCATTAAATGAAGTTTTAGATGAATGAGAGGATTGTTTTGAAATATTTTCACTAACACTTGCACCAAAATTAATATTTCCAGTAATTACTGAAAGAGCACCACCAGCTTTTGCATCTACGCCAGCAGTAGCCGATGCACCGTCTGAGCTAATAGTTGCATTTATTGTTTCAGTATCACGCGATATATTATTATTTAAAGAACCGTATTGATTATTAGTTTCTTTTGCAACTTCAGCAAGGAAGTGATTTAATTTATTCATATCTCCATTTGCTGTATTAACTAAATCTTCAAAATTACCAGCAACAGCATTAGATATATTTTTATTACCAAGGTTATTATTTTCTCCAAAATTTGTATTGTACTCTGATATTCTTCCTGTTTCTACTTTTGTATATCCATTTTTATCTGTTGGATGAACCTTTCCTCCTGTTGAAAGTATTTCAAATCTTTCACCAGTTTCTTTATCCGTACCTGCTATATTATACATTGCACCAGATCTATTGCCTTTTTTAGTAATCTCTAAATCGCTTGCTTCAATAACTCTACCATCGTCTAAATAAACTATACCATTATTTGCTATTTGGGTTTGTAGTTGATCATATGCAGCTTGTGAGCCACCTTTATAATCTTCACGAACTAAATTACCATTTTTATCAAATATAGCTTGTCCATAACCGTTTCTATCAACATTATATCCTTCTACTTTCGTCATTCCATTACCTAGTTGAGTTACAGTTGAACCAGCTCCCCAATTTTGTCCATTAATTTCTCTATTATTTTCTAATATTTCTTTATCTGTTGCATCTATATTTTGATTGTAACCAACATTACTTTTATTCATTGTTGAATTTTTACTATCATTTACACTACTTAAACTTTGACCGACACTCATCGTTTGAGTTGTATCGTATTTATTTGTATTAATCATATCTGCTCTAACTATACCATAACTTGCACTACCTGTTGCAGCCTCTGAAGCAGCAGAACCTACTCCACTACTAACTCTTCCACTTATTCCTCCCATCATATTGGCTGCAGCATATCCACTCATACTTGCTATAGCAATCGCTAAGGTCGGAATCATCCAATACATACCGTAACTTAAGGATAAACTATCTAATATAGCTTGATCTACAGCTGGTTGAGTGATTAAATTTATTGCTTGTAATCCATTTGGGAATAAACTATGCGTCCTTACTAATATAATATAATCTAATATCTGTTCTCCTACTCCCCATAAACTTATTGCCATCAACATCATTACTATCATTCCTATTGGCTTTTTTATAGTCCCTGTAGCTAAAGCAATTAAAAATATAAGAGGAATTATAACAATAAAAATAATTGTCAAATAACTCTTAGCTAAAGGTAAATACTTCTTAGCCATAATACCGCTCATGGTAGAATTTAAACGTGATACCTCTTGTGCTTTAGCCATACCATAACCTAAAGCAGAAGCATCTACTCCTGTCGCTTGTGCTACAGTCATATAACTGTCATTAAAAGCATTCACCATCATTGATTGCTTCAATAAACTTGAACCATTTTGTTGATAATTAAATGTCATTGAAGCAGAAGAACCAAGTATTTGTTCCATATTTGTTTGTGCTGATAAACCTAAAGAATTTTTAAGCTGATCTAAATGATTTGCTCCGATATTATTTAATGCATTAGTTATTACATCATACACATCTGTGCAACTTCTAATAATTCCATCAATACTACTATTATTATTACCAACAGGAGCATTTATATAGTCATTTGCTATTCTTGAACCGTGCTTAGTCCTTGATAATGCTTGCCATATATCGTTTGAATTACCTATCGCATGCAAATCAATGTAACCAGTGATAACATCTGGTCTAATACAATTTTCCATGTAACTATCAAATGTTTTCATAAAATTTATATCAGTTATCTTAAAAGTGCTTGCACTTTGCACTAAAGATAATGCAGTTGTTACTGGCATACCATTAGCTGTATTAAATGCTTGAACTGCACCAGGAGTTGAATTTAATGCATCTCTAAACATTATTCTTAACGATTGATCTATTTGACTAAAAAAATATAAAGGAAAAGCAACAACTGTTGGAACATTATCTATAGTTGCTTCAACAAAATTGTTATTAATATTACCAAGTTTATCCACAATCTTTACTCTATCAACACTTGTAGCTAATAATACTTGAACTAATATGACCAAGATAATCTTTTGACCAACTAAAAACGGTGAGAAATTTTTATCACTCATTAATGATAAAACTATAACAACAATTGATATTAATGCAGTAATCTTAAATAAATTATTAAAATCTTCACCTCGCATCATTCTACTTACTGCATGTAACATATTTGCAGTAACATCAGCATTACCCCAAACATATATTGTATATTCTGCAGCATATCCACTTAATGGCATACTTAATATAATAAAAACTACTAACAATAATATCTTTCTTATTTTCATATTTCTTACCTATTTCCTAATATTTTTAAAATTTTTAACAGATTTTATTAATGACAACGTAAATATTAAAAGCATTGATAAACTTGCTAAAAGAACTACTATTAAATAAAAAGGTAGGAAAAAATTCATAACACTACCAGAAATTATTTCCAATCTAATCAAACTTGATAAAACAAACAATATTCCTAAAAATATCACTATTATAATCACAAATATAACTAATACTTTTTCTGAAAAATCCTTGTCTATAAAATAATATCTAAATTTAGGATATTTTTTTGATTTATAAAAAGACAATACTATAAAAATATTTAATAAAAAGGAAATTATACTCAAAACAAACAAGAATGGTATTCTTTCTGTAATACCAATTAAACCAAAAAAAATTGATGAAAATAAAAATACAAAAAAACCTTGCGAAAAACTAATCTCTCGCTCTCTATTTAAATCTGGTATTAATTTCATAAGTTTATCTATGTTTTTCTACATATTTTTCTCCTTTATAATATATAAAAATCATATGTGATTTTTTAAAAGTTAGAAAAAATTTAAGAAAAATAGTAAAAGAATTTAAAAAAAGTAAATATTGACGTCTGACTATATTAAGTATATACTTTGAATATACATTAAGGAGTAATATATTTATGATAACATCTATTCAAAAATGGGGAAATAGTCAAGGAATTAGAATACCAAAACATCTATTAGATGAAGTTCATATTTCACAAGGAGATACTATTCTTCTTAAAACTGATAATAATAAAATAATTATTGAAAAACTTAATAATAATAAAAATATAAAAGAACTTTTTAGTAATTACCACGATGAATATAAATGTGAAGATATTAATTGGGGGGAGCCAAAAGGCAAAGAAATATGGTAAAACAAGGAGATATAATTAAAATAAACCTTAATCCACAAACTGGACATGAGCAAGCAGGATATAGACCTGTTGTTGTAGTTAGTAATACATTTTTTAATAATAAAACAGGTCTTGCTATTGTATGTCCTATCACTAATACGAATAATTTTTTTCCATTACATATTCCTCTTGATAATAGAACAAAAACTACTGGTTTTATTTTATGCGAGCATATACGTTCATTAGATATAAATACAAGAACTTATAAATTTATAGAACGATTACCTAATGATATTCTAAATAATGTTTTATCTATAATATACGCAGAAATTGAGATTATTGATTAAAAAACAATCTATTTCTTTTTTTTTGCCAAACTATCAGATATTTTTTTTAAACTTTTAGAGTTTGACAGTTTTTTAAGTTCTTCAATATGGTATGACAAAGACCAGTCCCCTACTGATTTATAAAAGTTTGGGGTTCTTTCTAATAAATCAAAATTACCTTCAGAACCTAATTCAACATCCTTTACTATATTATTAGCATATATAAAAGTTGGAACTACTTTAACTTCATATTTTTTAAACAAAACTGGGTCTATCCATATCTTGCAAGTTTTATCAACTTCATTTTTATCATTTGATAAAAATGATTTTATAAACTCTATTGTTGGATTAAAATCCTTACAACCATTATAACCTCCACCATTCACACAGCCCCTTAACACGAAAATAGCATTTTCGCTAATACCTAAATTATGAACATCTTTACAATACTGTTTTATAAGATTTTTAGGCATAGATGACGAGATAAATATATATATCCTCTCATCACTTTTAAAATATTTATTAGTAGGCTTTTTACTGTTTTCATTCTCTTTTAATTTATCTATTTCCTTATTTCCATTAAATGTAATAACTCCAGTTTCATGATTATAATCCATAGATTTCATATATTGTTCTATTTTTTTTTGAGGTGTTAATTCTAAACTCTTTTCTGCATCACGTAAAATTTCTTCTGGTATTCTTCTTAAATTTATATCATCAGCACCTAAATCCATACCTTCTTTAATCTTTTCATCAATATTAAATACCTCTTCTGCATAAACCAATGAATTTAAAAAAATAAAGATTAACCCAATTATTTTTATATAAAACATTTTTCACTTTTGCTCCTATTTATCTTTATTCGCTAAACGAACTACTAAAAGCCTTGAGACTTCACCTTTATTTAATCTTGGAACAGTCAAAGTTATTGCACGTGGATTCTTTAAAACTGGAACAAATATATTTTCCTCTATTTCTACCTCTTTATCTACTTTAGATGTAATTTCCCAATCCTCCACAATATATTCATAACCAGTATATATGTATCTTAATCTCATATCTAATTCATTAAATTGATGTTTTAATGAACCTCGTTTAACTGAATATCCAGCTGGTTGTTGCTCAATATATGCAGATTTTATTAACTCTGATATTATTTCTTCATAAGCCGATGATTTTTCAAAATTCATAGCTTTTTTTATATCATTAATTGGTGATTTAAATACTATAGTTTGTGATGGTATATCTTCAACTGGTATAAGACTTAAATTATATACAATGGCTCCACACTCTACATATACCTCTCGTGGAAAAGTAGAATATATAGTTTCTGTTACTCCTCCATATGTTTTTTGAATTGGAGAAATTTTTACAAACAAATCTTTATCTCCACCTCTAACAATCTCAATTTGTTTGTCTTTAGAATAAATAGGATCACCAATCTTTGAACTACAAGTTATTCTATTCAAATCCTTTAATGCAATCTTTACTCTATGTAACCCTTCACCCTCAATTAATACCATATTTTGTTCTGTATTTATGGGGTCAGCATTTTTTATAGGTTTTTTAGATGTATTTTTTTTTGCTACTTGAAATTTTTCTTCTCTGTCAATAATTTCATCTTTAGGTAAGGGTGGCATTAATTTATCTATAATTTTATCAACTGTCTTTTCATCTAAACCAGTTATTACCCTTTTACCAGCTATTTTATCTTTCTCGTATTTTTTAAGATATTTAAACCTAACCCAGCCTTGAACTCCGTCGCCATCTGTTACTTGAATCCATTCATCATTATCTACTATTTGAACAGAGTTTTTATCTACTTCTACAATATGACCATTAGGTAACGTCCTTATAGCTGGAGCTTCTATAGATAAACCTTCTCTCATATTTAACCTACTTGATGTTACTTCATATAAATCTTTTGCATATACTGTAGAACTTAATACAGTTACTAATGCTAATATTGATAAAATTTTTTTCATTATTTTATCTCCAAATTATTAATTTTTAATCTACCACTTACAACTGAATAATGGACTTTTATGCTTGATTGAACTTCATGAATGTAAAGTTCGCCAACAAACTTTCTTAAAGTTCCCATAACTTCAAAATAACTCTCTTTATTATTTACACTTACATGTAACGGATAAAATACTTGATAAATATTTTCTTTTATTATAAAGTCTGCTTGCTCTACTAATTTTTCTCTAATTTTCCCTAACTCTTTAGGATTATTAGATAAAAAAGGCAAAAGTGTATCATACGAACTTTTTGCAGTTTGAGGTGAAACACTTAATACTCTATCAGCAATATAAAAACCAACCTGCTCAAAATAAGCAGTTGATAATTCTCCAGCAACAACCCAAAACTCCTTATCTACTTTAGGAGGTAATACTATAGTTTTTTGAGTAGCTGACAACTTTAAAATACTCCAAGCAAAAAATATAACTACTAACGATAACGATACACAAGCTATTAATAATATCCGTTTTTCAGTTTCTAATGCATGTAAATAGTTATAAAATCTCGTAGTTCTAAAATTACCTAACTTATTACTTAAATTAGATTTAATATTATTTTTTATGTCTTCTACAGTATTTTTCTGTTTATTCTCTTCATTAACCTCTTTTTTACACGTGTCAAAATCGGAATTATTACTATTTTCGCACGTTTCTTCTTTCTCTGTTTCTTCTGCTTTTATCATTTTATCATCGCTCACTATTTTCTCCTTATTTTACGTAAAGTTTAATATAAAAAAATGGTATTTTATTCTTTTTAACGGTATTACTTTTAGGTTTCATCAACCCTAATGCATACAATTTATGTAACAAATAACCTTGTTGCCGTGAATTTTTGAGTTTGGAATATACAATCTTTAAAATAATTCCAATAACAAGAAAAATTAAAGTCTTATCAATCAACCTACCAGCTACTAAAAAAGATATAAGTATCATAGCTTCATCTAACTCCCACCATAAAAATTGGGGCTGAGAGCCTAAAAATTTAGGAATGTAATGACTATTCATTTTTCACCATTAAATACAAATAGTGTCATTAAATAATCTTAATGACACTATTCTTAAATTAATTAGATAGTATAAGACCAACCATCTATTATCCCAGGAATAGACGGAACTAACGCACCTACTATAATACTTATACCCATTGCAAGCATTCCTATCTTCTCCCTATGCCAAATAGCTGCACCAATTATCCCAATTGAAGCAAGTTTTCCATACGTTCCACTAATACCATCTTTAATGTGCGTCCACACGTCATCAAGCTCATCGGCATTACCTTGTGTGCTGGCATAACTAATAGAACTAATAGCTATAACCATTAATAGAGCCATCATTATTTTAAATGACGGTTTTTGAAAAATTTG
>JAZSQT010000184.1:0-7444 GCA_045538075.1 Mucispirillaceae bacterium | reverse complement strand
AATTCAAAAGCTAATTCATCTTTTAATCTCACTACTTTAGGTAATGGATTAGAAATATAATCAAGCATTATATATGCCCTTTCTAATTCACCTTGTTGATATAATTCTTGTCCTTTTAAATAATACCTCTCAGGAATTTCTTTTATTACTCTATCAACATCTTTTACTATTTCTTGTTGCAAAATTTCAGCCTCTTTATATTGAGTTGCCATAGTAGAAATACTATCTATTGCAATAAGAGCATCGTTAAGCCTTTTGCTTGCTAAAACATAATCGCCTTTTTCCATGGCATATTCAGCATCTTTTTTCCCTTGATACGCTTCTTTTAAAGCAGAATCATTTTTTACTAAAAAATATAAATGAGTTTTATACGATATAACTTTTCTATTTTTTGGATTTATATTTAATGCTTCTGTTATTTTGTCATGAGCAGTATAAATATCACCAACTTTTTCAAGTTCTTTTGCCTCTCTATAAAGTTTGTTATCTATTGAATAAAAAGATATATATGTCCATAAACCTGCAATCGCAATAATTGTTAATCCAAAAATAATTGGTTTTATCATTTAGTTAAACCTGTTCTATTTTTTATCATTTCTAAAAGAGATAAATCAGTAATATTTGCAATTAATTCTTTTGCTTTTTTTACATTTCCAGACAACTGGTAAGCAATAGATAAATAAGCTAAATCAATTTGGCTATTACTTTTGCCAATAAGACTAATTAACCCTTTGTAATCTTTATAATTATATAATGCTTCATACATAACATTTTTATCTTTACATAAAGAAAATTTTTCTAAGAAACTTGAAGAATAAAGATTTTTTCCAACTAAATATTTTGCGTATTCGCATAAATTTGAAGCATCTTTTATATTAACATTTTTCATTACCTCTGAAATGCCAGACTTATCTTCATTTTTCATATAACAAGCCAATTTATTTTGTATAAAATCTTGTCTTTTTTTATCTAAACAATTATCAATTATATTACAATTAAATTTTAATCCTAATTGATTAGATGATTCTATCATTCTACAATAAACACTATTATCAAGTTTAAAATCTTTCTGAATATCATTATTAAAAGTATTAATGTATTTTTGGTAATCTTTACTATTCCATATTTCATTTAATGCTATAGAAACCATATCACTATCTTTATAAGTTTCATATAATTTCCAAAATTCATTAATCATATTATTTGATGCAAAATACTTACCATAATAATTTAATATTTTTTTAGTTTTATGGTTATTTTGTAGATTATTATATACTAACAACATATAATCTTTATTATTTTTAATTTTATCAATTAATAAATATAAATTATCAATAGAAAATTCAGGATTTAAAGCGTATTTTATTAAATGTTCGTTTACACCACATGAAGAATTTAAATATACATTCAACCATAAATTACTTTTTTTCGTAAAAAGTAATTTTTCTGCATCTTCACAACTTAATTTAGTAGTTATATACATTTTATCTACTTCTAATTTGTTTGTATCAAATCTTTTGTCATTATAATTAACTAATTTATCAAATGTTTCTTTAGCATTTTTAAAATCATTTTCAGCAATATAAACTTGGTATAGAATATATATAGCATATCCAGCATCTTTACTATTTCCATTAGATGATAAAAAAGATAATAAGCTATGCCTTGATACATCATAAAAACCATCTTCAAAGGCTTTTAATCCAACAAAATAATCTTCATTAAAACTATCTGAAGAATTTGATTTATTAGCATTAACGATTATAGGATAAACTAATAATACAAATAATAAAATTAACCTTTTAAACATCTATCAAGAACCTCTATAGGATGAAGAATTGGCTTATTTCCTAAATGTTCCATTTGCATTGAACAAGTAGGACAATCTGTAACACCTATTTGTGATTCTGAATCAATTAATTTTTGAGCCATATCAGAACCAATCTTAATAGATAGATTATAATTTTTTGCTAAAGTTCCCCAACTACCAGCCATACCACAACAAGAACTTTTTAAATCTTCAACATTAACGCCAGGTAGCAATTTCATCATTTTTATTGAGGCTAACGGATTGCGTAATAACTTCATATGACAAGCACTATGATACGACAAAGAAATATCTTGTCTGATTAAGTCTTCCTCTTTTATCAACGGTAATACTAAATCAGAAATATGAACTGTTTTTGATGAAACTTTTCTTGTCATATCATCATCTTGATAATAAAGCCATTCTTTCATTAATGTTAAGGCACAAGATGAACAAGCAGTAACTATATAGTCAACACTATCTATTAGTTTACCCCAATTCTTAAGATTTTTATTTATTTGTTTTCTCGCATTACTTGCCATACCTTTAGATAAATGAGGAATGCCACAACAATGCTGATTTGGAATTATCACTTTAAATCCTAATTTTTTTAAAACATTAACGCTACTTTCTCCAATTTCTGGTTTTATATAAGAAGCGTAGCACCCAGCAAAATATATTACAGTTTTTTCTCCATCACCCTCAAATTTATTAACTCTTTCATACAATGATTTCATTGAAAATTTAATAAATTCTCTTTCTGATGCTAATCCAGTAAAAGTTTCAGAAATTTTACGCATAAATAATGGTCTCATCAAAAATGAAATTATTGGAGATATTTTTCTTACTGTTCTACCAGCTAATTCAAATTTTGTAACTATTTTTGATTCTATAGGAACTCCAAATTTTTCTGCATATCTTGATTTTGCTTCTAATGCCAATTTAGGTATATTAACTTTTGATGGACACTCTATAGAGCAACTACCACAGTTTACACATTTATCCATTACGAATTGAAATGCTTCTGAATACATTGCATCTGATTCTATTGAATTACTCAATAATGCCCTTAATATATTTGCTTTTGCTTTTGGTGCAGCTGACTCATCTCTTGTTGCCTTATAAATCGGACACATTCTTGTTGCATTTGTAATTGTAGTACATTTTGAGCAGCCATGACATTTTTCGGCTTCATTTATAAAATCTTCCTGCCATAAAAGAAGTTTTTTTCCAGTATCAGATGCACTATAATCAGAGCCATACCTTAAATATTTAGTCATTTGATATGGATCATTTGTTGTTTTAATATCAGGGTTAAATATGTTTTCTGGGTCTAAAAAGGATTTGATTTTAATAAATATGTCATAAATATCTTTATATTGACGTGGAATATAACAACTTCTAATTCTACCATCTCCATGCTCACCAGATATAGTGCCATTAAGCTCCATTACTAAATCAAAAACTTCATCAGCTAATACTTTTAATAACTTAATATCATAAGGGTCTTTCATATCTAAAAGTGGTCTATTATGCAATAATCCTTTAGCTATATGACCGTATGAAACGAATTTAACATTGTGTTTTTCAAAAATTTTGTATAAACCATCAAAATATTCTACTAATTTCTCTGTAGGAACTGCAGCATCTTCAACTAAAGCAATAATCTTCTTTTTGCCTTTTAGTCTATATAGAATTGGCACAGCAGCTTTTCTTACTGCCCAAAATTGTGATTTTTCTTCCTCACTAATAGCCATATAAATATTTTGAGTTAATGCTTCTGAAGTGATTTTATTTAAAACATTTTCAGCATATTTTCTAACTTCTTCTTCTGTTTCTCCCTCAAATTCTATTAATAAAGCGTTATCTATACCAGTAGGCATATTTTCAGCTAATATTGGTTCTTGTTCAACAGCTAAATCTAATAAAGATTTATCCATTATCTCTATACCTAAAGGATTATATTGTAGTGCAATTTGAGATGCTTTTGCAGAAGTAGTTTTATCATTAAAATATGCAACTATTAAGCTATCATATGGTTTTTTTCTAATAACTTTAAAAGTAAGCTTGGTAACTATACACAATGTGCCTTCAGAACCACCTAACAACTTATGCAAACGTAATTTTCCATTGTTTGTAGCTTCTCTTGCTTCATAACCACAAACATTACAAGCAATAGGAGGATACGCACTATTAATTCTATCGTTATTACTTTCTAAATAATAATAAAGCTCTCTTAAGTTTTCAGGTAATTCATCTGGTTTTATTGATTCAATATATGATAAAGTTGTAACGCTTCCGTTATGTAATACAATTTCAGCATCTACAATGTAATCAGCAACATTACCATATTTAACAGAGTAAGCTCCACCAGCATTTGTGCCATACATTCCACCAAAAGATGCATATTCTCCACTTGATGGAGCTGGTGGCCACCAGTATAATTTTTCTGAAGATAAGTATGCTTCTAATTCACCATATCTATAACCAGGTTCACAAGTAAATACAGCTTCTGTATCTGATATTTTTTCAAAAGATATTAACTTATTCATATATTTTGAAAAATCAATCACTATACCCCTACCAATAGATGCACCACATAATCCAGAACCTGTGCCTCTTGAATGAATACTAAACTTTCTTTCTGATGCAAATTTACATACTTGGACTACATCTTGTATATTTTTAGGATAAACAACACAAGCAGGTTCCATACGAAATATGCTACCATCTGTAGATAACATATATCTTCTTAATTTATCTGTATATACATCACCAGTTATATTACTTTTAAGTTCATCAAAAATATTTTCATTAAGTTTAGACATAACAACCTCATTCAAAACAATACTTCTTCATAATACCATAACGTTATAAATATTTACAGTATAAAATAATTAAAATTAATGATTTAAGATATTGACAATTTCTCTATATCGTGTCAGATACTAATATATGAAGAAAAGTAAAATTTTAATAACTGCCGGAGACCCCTCTGGAATTGGATATGAAATAATTTCTAAGTTTATCGTATCAAAACTATATAATAATTTTGATATAACTATAATCGCTCATAAATTCATATTAGATTCAACTTTTAAAAATCTACTTAATATTGATACTCCAAAAAACATCAAAATAATAGAACCTCTTGATAATAAAGAATTTTTATATGAGTATGGAAAACACAATAAATTATGTGGCAAAGCATCTATGGATTATATAAAAACTGCTGTAGAATTAGCTTTAAATAAACATTATGATGCAATAGTTACTTGTCCAATTAATAAAAAGTCAATCAAGGACGCTGGTTTTAATTTTTGTGGCCATACAGAATATTTATCTTTTCTATCTAATAGTGAAAATGTCTCAATGTTACTTGCTGGAAACAATGTTAAAACAATAATGGTTACGACTCATTATCCAATTAGTCAAGTGTCTATTAATTTATCAGAAGATAAGATTATTAATGCAATAAAGAATGCTCATAATGCTGGCAGATACTTTAATGCTTCTGTTCCAAAAATTGCCGTTACATCATTAAATCCTCATGCTGGAGACAATGGTGCCATTGGCAATGAAGAGATTGATATTATAATACCTGCTATTAATAAAGCAAAAAAATTAGGATTTAATGTTGATGGTCCTTTTCCTGCAGATACTATATATACAAAGGCAAAAGATTGGGATTTTATTATATCAATGTATCACGATCAAGGTATGATTGCAGTTAAAATGGATTCTTTTGGTGAAGCAGTTAACATTACTCTTAATCTACCCTTTATTAGAACATCTGTTGATCATGGGACAGCCTTTGATATTGCTGGAAAAGGAATTGCATCTTATTCAAGTTTAGAAAAAGCCGTTATAATGGCTGATAATATGGTAAAAAATGATAAATCTATTAGAAGCATTTAAAAATGAAACTCGTTTTACTAAAAAATCATTTGGTCAACACTTCTTGACTAATGCCCATATTTTAAATGAAATTGTTTCATCTTTAGAGGCAGATAAAAACACAAATATAATTGAAATCGGTCCAGGATGTGGTGTTTTAACACAACTTTTAGCAGAAACTGGTGCAAATGTTAAAGCAATTGAAATAGATAAAGAATTAGTAGAATTTCTTAATAGATATTTATTTTTTTATAATAACCTTGAAATTATAAATGATGATGCAACAATGTGTAATTTTTCATCATTATTTAATGATAATGAAGTTTCTTTTATAGGCAATTTACCATACAATCTATCTGTTAAAATTTTTGAGAAAGTAGCATTATCTGATTGTAATATTAAATCAATGGTATTTATGTATCAAAAAGAAGTTGCAGACAGAATAAATGCTAAACCAAACTCTAAGGCATATTCATCTCTTTCAGTTTTTTCTTCATATTTATTCAATATTGAAAAAATCAGAGATATTGGTGGTGGAAATTTTTGGCCTAATGCAAATGTTATGTCAACAGTTCTTAAATTTACACCAAAAAACAATCGTCAATTAGAGAAATCTCAAGAAAAAATTTTTTTCAACTTTATTAGACAATGTTTTAATCATAAAAGAAAAACTCTTAAAAATAATTTATCTAACATAAACGAGTTAGATGATATTTTAAAAAGTAATGGTTTAATGCCAAATATTAGAGCAGAACAATTAAATTTAGAAAATTTTATTAATTTATATAGGGATATATATGTTAAATAAACCATTAAAAGATTTAACATTTACGGTAATTGATACTGAAACGACTGGAATGTCTCCAAAATACGCAAGACTTCTTGAAATATCAGCAGTTAAAATTAACCCTACTCTATCAATAGATAAAGGCAATTATTTTTCAACATTAATTAATCCAGAATGTAAAATTGATTATAGTGCATACAGAGTTCATGGAATTTCTGAAAATATGGTTAAAGATAAACCTTTTATTTATGAAGTTTTACCAGAATTTAATGATTTTGTAAAAGATACAGTTTTAGTTGCTCATAATGCAAAATTTGATATGGGATTTTTAAATTATGCTTATAATGAATGCTCTATTTCTCCTCAATATTTAACTGTCATTGATACTATTAAGTTATCTAAAATAGCATTTCCAAATCTAAGAAGTTACAGTTTAGACAATATGATACAAACTCTAAATATCAATATATCAATAAATAACAGTTATAGACATAGAGCTCTTTTTGACACACTTAATACTGCTTCACTCTTAGTTAAATGTATAAATAATCTTGAACTATTAGGAATAAGATATATCTACGATTTATAATATTGCAAAGAAACTTATATTGTGTATAATGGTTGATTAAAATTATACAAGGTAAATAATTTGAATTTATTTGAATTATATTATAAAGATAAATTAGAATTTAAAAATATAGATTTAAAATTATCTAATATTGATAACGCACTAAATGATATTGAATTTTCTCAAAATAAACTTGGCAAAATTATTCATGTAGCTGGGACTAATGGGAAAGGAACTACATCGTATTTTATATCACAATTTTTAGAACAAAATAATATTAAAGTAGCGTTATTCACATCTCCTCATATTTTAAGTATTAATGAGCGTCTTTCTATAAATTCAAAAAATATATCAACAGAAGAATTTAATAATTATTTTTCTAAAT
>JAZSQT010000017.1:0-1928 GCA_045538075.1 Mucispirillaceae bacterium | reverse complement strand
AATATTTATTATCTACCGTCAATTATACCGTATGTTTTAAAATGAATAATAATATAAAATTTTACTAATTATTTTTTAATAATTTTTTAATAGTTTTTTAATATTTTGCAACTCTCTATTTGTGTTAATGTTATTCATCTTGCAAGATGAATAAATTTTAAAGGAGAAAAGAATATGAATGAAAACGGCGTAACAGTTCATAAGAACTATGCAAGTAAAGGAGTTGCTGGAACTGGTCTCGGATTAGGTATTGCTGGAACTGCCTTAGGTTTATTAGGTAACAATAGTAATATTCTTGGTGGGTTACTTGGTAACAATAACGTAAGCTATGTATCACAATTACAATCTGAAAATGCTATGTTAAGAGCTGAAAACTATTCAGATAGAATAGGTAAAGAAGTTTATTCGCAAAGTCTCTCTGACAACAAAACATTAAGAGATGAGGTTTACGCATTCGTTAAGCCTTTAAGTGATGAAGCAGTAAATAATAGAGTGTCTATTGCTGTTCTTCAAGAGCAAGTTAAATGTATTCAAGACAAAGCAGACCTTAAAGAGCAAATCGTAATTGGCAAAATTAACGAATTAGGTTTAAGCGTTAAAGGAAGATTCGAAAGTATTGACAATACTATTGCTTGCTTATCTTCTGATGTTAGACAGAACACAAGAAGAATAAACAACATCACTAAGGAAGTAATACCAACAGAGGCTATTTGCCCAGATGTAATGCACCGTTACAATTCTTGGGTTGCACCAACAACAACACAACCATAAAAAATAGGGTGGTTATGCCACCCTTTATAAAAAAATAATGAGGAGAAAAAAAATGCTTGCTTTTAATCAATTTACTGTCGGTTTAGCAGATTTTATAGAAAAAGAAATTATAAGCCAAATGAATGGCATTGTCAAGTTTATCGGATACGCAAGTGTATATGCTATAACTCAAGAGGCTGAAAAAATATATAAATCATTAGCTAATAATCCTATGATTATTCAATTAGGGATAATTAATGAGAACGGACATATAGATATAGATAAACTTTATCAAGCTGGAAAATATGCGATAGGCAAAACAAAGACAATAGAGTTATACGGTGTAACCTTGTCGGCGAATGGTCTTGATAATCTGTATCAATATCTTAAAAGACAAGAAGATATGTAAAAAAAATACCCCATCAATTCTTCTGATGGGGGCTTGTTTGACCTTATTAGAAATAATATACATTACAATAATGAGTTAATACTTTCAATACGTCTATGGATGCCTTCATATAGACAATTTAATCCTTCCCTTGCTTCTTCTGATAAACGAATATTGTTTGCTGCATATGCACTTGATACTTCTTGAATTAGAATGGTAACCATTTTAATTTCTTCCGTCAACCGTTTTATCTTCATTTGTTTTAAGTCTTTCATTTTTTTCTCCAGTTAAAAATTAAATTATAAGGTCAATAGTAAGCCAAAAATTAAAATGAAAGATTTTAATATTAAATATAATAAAAATATAAATAAGTCAACATATTTTTTGTATTTTTATTTTATCGGTTTTTTTCTCAATATATTTTCTTATATTCTTTTCAATCTTCTTAATGATGATTGCTACGCCATCTGCCTCTTGTGGTGTCAATACCAGTTTTCTATGACTGAAAAGAGATGACAAAGCCCTAAGCTCATCGCACGCATTTATTAACTTTTTCATTTTTTTAAAGCCTTTTTGGTTTTAGTTATTACTGATGTTAGTTCTTCAACACGTTGTTTATCATAACTTTCTTTCAAGAATTTTCTAAAAGATTTTTTTGTGGTGATATAATATGAGTTCTTTCTCGCTGGTAATTGCACCCCCTCTAACAAGCCTTTTTTAAACCAGTTTAAAACCGTTCTTCTATCTGCTTGCATAGCAAGGCTAATGTCTGTAACTTTTAGTATATTGG
>JAZSQT010000123.1:0-10715 GCA_045538075.1 Mucispirillaceae bacterium | reverse complement strand
AAAAATTTTAGGACGAAATTTTTTGTATAATTTATCAAGGTATTAAAATAATTAAGCCGATAAGATTTTCCCAACTTAAAATCTTATCGGCTTTTTTATTTTTAACTTTAGAAAAAAATGAGGTGAAAGGAAAATTTTATTTTAGTCAACATTTAGGTTAATGGATAACCACATATCCATATTGCAAGAACGATTTTAAAGCAATAGGAACACTTATAAATATAACGTAAAAATTGATTGAAGGACTTTTTTTACTATATTTATTTCACTTTAGCTTATAAATATCGTTTTTATTTGATAAAAAGTATTACTAAAACAATTAGTAATTTGGCTCAAAATTTTATCACTTAATAACAATATCTTTGTAAGCAAAATTATCCCTATTGCAAGTTGTTGAAGCATGGAAGTTTCAACAACAAATGAATTACGCAATATTTTTGCGTCAAAGTAATAAGGAACGTTACTTTGTAAACATTCATGGAGGATAATATTATGGCTATTTCAATTTTAACAAACCCTACAGCGATAGGTGCCATTAACTCTGTTAATAATGCTAACTCATTATTATCAAACACTATTAAACAGTTATCTACTGGTTTGAGAATTAACTCTGCAGCAGATGATGCTTCTGGTTTAGCAGTATCTGAAAAATTAAGAGGTCAAATTTCTGGTTTAGCAAAAGCAGCAGCAAATGCTCAAGACGCTATTAGTATGCTTCAAACTGCTGAAGGTGCTATGGGCTCTATGACTGATATAGTTCAAAGGATTAGAGAACTTGCAGTGCAAGCTGGAGACCCTGCTTACACTACTAACGATAGAGCAATGCTACAGTTAGAAGTTGACCAACTTAAAGAAGAAATTAACAGAATCTCATCTTCTACAGAATTTAACACTAAAAAATTACTTAATGGAGACGCAGCTGCTTTATGGTCTGCTACAAGTGGCGAAATTGAAGCTATCGTTAAAGGCACTCCTGCTGAAGGTAACTATAAATTAGAATACTCTGTTGACCCTGGTGATAACGCTGTTTATAAAACTGACGTTATGACTGTAAAAGAAGGTGCTTATAGCTTTGATATGACTGCTAACGCTACTCTCATCAGAGATATTGACAACTTTAAAAATGTTGTTGCTACTGGTGATGAAGCAATGAGCATTAGAGTAGCTCACACTTCTGCTCAAATAACTCACACAGATGACCATGTTATCGGTTCTACATTTTCTGGTATTACTGCTGTTACTATAAACGGTGCAAGTGGTATTAATACATCTTTTACTCTTGAAGTTGAAGCTCTTGCTAATGCAAGTGCTAACGGAACAGCTGCTGCTCAATTCCGTGTGCGTAACGTAAATACTGGTGCTTTATCTGACTGGATAGACGGAACTATTAAAGGGGGAACTCTTTTTGCAACTAATACTGCTGCATTAACAAATTTAGTAGGAACAACTGGTTCTGTGTTTAACTCTTCTGGTGTTACATTAGATGGTCTTGCTGCTGCTGCCTTTAATGATGGCGATAGAGTATTAGTATCTTTTACTGCTTCTGCTGCTATTACTGCTGATACTGTTGGTATTCAATTTGGTTCAAGTGGTGCAACTGCAATTTATAATAATGCAGCTGTATATAACCAAAACCAAGAACTTACTACTACAGTTTATACTGCTCAAATGGACGAAGCTGGTAACATATCTTACGGTAGTATTGATGTTACTATGGGTAAAGCAGACCCAACAAAATTGTCTGCAAATATGACTACTGTTGCTAGTGCTAAAGTAACTATCCTTGGTGGTGGCGATGTTGCTTCTAAATATACTAAGTTAGGTGATATTCAAAGGTTTGTAAACTCTGACGGTAGAAACGTGTTAGATAACACTCAAGAACTTACTGTTTATAACGGTGTTGGTGAATCTACTTCTATTACTATGGAAGCTTCAGACACTATTCAAGATTTTGAAGAAAAACTTACTAGTGCTTTAATTGAGCTTGGTTTAGGTGCAGATGCAACTAACAGCAATGCTACTACAGTAAACAGAAACTTAGTAAACTTCGTATCTGACCCAGTAGAAAATAGTAACGAAGCAGTTCAAGGAACATTCGTAATACAAGGTGCATTACTTGGAGAAAAAGGAAACATTAGCTTCTCTGGAGACCAAGGTATAATTGACGCTTTAAGTGTAGCTCAAATACAAGAAGCAACAGATTCTGCTCTTACAGTTAGAGTAACTGATGCTCACAGTGGCGAATTTATCGGTGAAGATACTGTTACTGATGGTAGATTACGCAACATTATTAAAGGTGTTGACGTAATGATAGAACCAGCATCTGCTGCTCACATCACTTACGATGATGCTACAAGAAAAATGGTTATATCTCCAAAATTAGAAAATACAATTGAATACTTACACGTTGTAGATAATGCAACTAAAGCTGCTATTGGACCAAATGAAGGTCAAGTATTAGATATATCTATAGCTCAGCTTGATACTACAAGCCTTGAAATTGATGATGTAAACGTTGTTACATTTGATAACGCACAAAAATCAATTACTAAACTTGACCAAGCATTAGAAAAAATATCTAAATCAAGGGCTATTGCTGGTGCTCAAATTAACAGACTTGACTATACTATTAACAATTTGAACACTACAAGAGAAAACTTAGTAGCTTCAGAATCTCGTATTAGAGATTTAGATATAGCTCAAGCAAGTGCAGATTTAGTAGCTCGCCAAGTGCTTTTACAATCAGCTACTGCAATGCTTGCTCAAGCTAACCAACTTCCAAGCTATGCAGCACAATTGATTGGATAATATTAAATCTTATAAGGGGAAAGTATCCTTTCCCCTTTTACTACAAAATTTACTTGATTAAAAAATTAATAATGAAAAAATTAGGACGAAATTTTTTGTAATATTTGTGGATTACCAAGAAAACTTAAAAGGTTTCTCGCTAGTAACACTAAAACCGTCACTGCGAGGAGCAAAGCGACGTGGCAGTCCATAAAAGACTGGATTGCCACGACGATTAAAATCGTATCGCAATGACGTAAAAACAGTCATTACGAGGAGTGAAACACGGTTAACAAAAAATTTTAATACGAAATTTTTTGTATTATTAATGAAAATTTTTTTTCTAACGAGGTGGCTTTTAAAAAATATGAAGGAGTGTATATAGACATACATAACTGAATATTTTTTTAAAATAACGAAGTTAGAAGGAAAATTATACTAAATGAAGGAGCAAACCCATGGATAATATATCAAAGGTTGCAAATATAGATGCAAACATGGGGGAGTCTCAACGTAAGGCAACTTACATTAAAAATAATAGAAATAGAGAACATCAATTCATAAATAACTTAAATGATATTTATGATATAAGATTACAATCTGCAGAGTTAAACAGGTCTTCTGCAACATTTAAAGGAATAATGCTTGAAACAGCAGAAAAAAACTTGAATAAAGTAATAGGAAATTTAGGCGAAATAGAAAAGCCTGACAATTTAATAAAAAATATTCCTTCTGAAGACATGGTTGCTTTAACAAGATTAATTATTGACAAAAAATAATTGATAGTTGCTAAACGTAAAAGAATAATAGCCCATGTTTAAAAAATTATTTAAAATTAGCCCATCTATATAATATTAGGTGGGCTTTTATTTTGGTAAATTTCAAAAATTATTGAAACAATATAAAAAGAATACAAAAAATTTCATCATAAAAATTTTTAAATTTACAATTTTTTTTTATTTTTTAATATTTGTTGTAATTTAATTTTTGTAATTATATAATTAAGAATTAATTTTAAAAAATAAGGAAGTTTTATGGCATTTAATGATTTACTTTTAAAAGCACTTAATAAAGAAAAAACGGAACGCCCTCCTATTTGGCTTATGCGTCAAGCAGGTAGATATATGGCAGAATACAGAGCTGTTAGAGAAAAGGTATCTTTTTTAGAATTATGCAAAAACCCTACTCTTGCTTGCGAAGTTACATTACAACCTATTGATATATTAGGTGTAGATGCAGGAATTTTATTTTCTGATATTCTGATACCTGTTGAACCTATGGGAGTTGATTTATCTTTTAATCCAGCACCTTTTATTTCTAATCCTGTTAGAACTCAAGCAGATGTCAATAAATTGAAAATATTAAACCCTGAAATAGATGTGCCTTTTGTTTATGAAACTGTTAAATTATTAGTCAGCAAATTAAATGTTCCATTAATCGGATTTTCTGGAGCTCCGTTTACTCTTGCTTGCTATATGGTTGAAGGTGCTGGTTCAAAAGCATTTCTTGAACTACGTAAAATGATGTTAAATACGCCAAAAGTATATGCCGATTTAATGGATAAACTCACAGATAGCACTATTTTATACCTACAAAAACAAATTGATTACGGTTGTGCTACTGTCCAAATTTTTGATACTTGGGCTGGAATTTTACCTCAAGACGAATATGAAAAGCAAGTTTTTCCTTATGTAGATAGGATTGTAAAAACGTTAAAAAATGCACCAGTTATATACTTTGCAAAAGATGGAGCTCAATATTTTAATACTATCAAAAATCTTAGCTGTGCCGGAATTGGCTTAGACTGGAAAACTGGAATACTTGAAGCCGACAATAAATTAGGTAACAAATTTTGTTTACAAGGAAATATTGACCCTGCAATACTTTTTGCAAACAAAGAAGCAATAAAACATTATACTGAAATTGCAATAAGTGAAGGTAAAAAAGCAACAAGCCATATTTTTAACTTAGGACACGGTATTATGCCTAAAACTCCTGTTGAAAATGTAAAATATCTCGTTGATTTAGTAAAAGGGCTTGTATGAAAGACGCATTAATTGCATTAGGTATGGGTGGACCAGATAGTATAAAAGCTATTAAACCTTTTTTATATAACTTGTTTTCTGATAGAGAGATTATTAATTTTCATATAGGACCATTACAAACACCAATTGCAAAAATTATAGCCTCATCAAGAAGTAAAAAAGTAGCTCCAGAATATCTAAAAATGGGATTAAATGGTGCTTCACCTCAAAATATATATACTAAAGAACTTCTTGAAAAAGTATCTATTTTATACGAAAAAAGAAATAATAGAAAATTGTATGCCTATGGTGGAATGTGTTATTACCACCCATATATTAAAGATACAGCAGAAATTGTGAAAAATGGTAATTTTGATAAGATTATAATCTTACCTTTATACCCTCATTACTCATCTGTTACTACTGGAGCTTGTTTTACGAAATTACATAAATCTCTTAACACGTTATCAAATGTATCAAAAAACATAAAAATTATTACTGAATGGTATCAAGAAGAAAGTTATATTAATTGCCTCGTAAATAGAATTAAAGATTCTGCTAAAAAAATGAATAAAGATATAAGGGAATGTTTTATACTCTATTCTGCCCATTCATTACCGCAATGGGTTGATGATAATGGCGACCCTTATACTAAACAGATTAATCACCACGCAGATATTATAAGCAAATTATGTGGTGTAACAAATTATAAGGTTAGCTACCAAAGTAAAGTTGGACCAGTAAAATGGGTTGGACCATCTACAATAGATACAATGAAAAAAATAGTGAATGAAAAAATTGATAACATTATTGTTGTTCCTATTGCTTTTGTATCAGACCATATTGAAACGCTAATTGAGTTAGACGAACAACTTATCCCAGAAGTAAAAAATAAAGGCATCAATATAGTTAGGGCAAAAAGCCTAAATGCCGATGATGATTTTGCTTCTTCAATAGTAGATATTATTGAAAAATAAGTTTTTATCTGCCCTTTCTTATTAAAAAAAGGCTATTATATTTTAAAAGGAGATTATTTGTTTCTTTATGAAAAGTTTAATAGAGTTTTTCAAAATGATAAAATTAGAACATTCCTTATTTGCGTTACCATTTGCATTTACTGGTATGTTTATTGCAGCAAAGGGTATTCCCTCTCTACACATTATTATATGGGTTACTATTGCTATGATTAGTGCAAGAAGTGCAGCAATGGGATTAAATAGACTAATTGATGCAGAAATTGATAAAGAAAATCCAAGAACAAGCGACAGGTCTATACCAAAAGGTTTGATTACTAAAAAGAAAACCCTCATATATATTATTATTAGCCTTTTAATATATTTTATCTCTACTTATATGTTAAATAAGCTAACATTTATTTTATCACCTATTCCAGTATTAATTTTTATTTTATATTCATACACTAAAAGGTTTACTAATTTATGCCATATTGTTTTAGGTATTGCCTTAGGGCTTGCACCTATTGGAGCATGGATTGCTACTACTGGAAATATTGAAATATCGGCAGTAATTTTAGGTTTAAGTGTGCTTTTATGGGTAGCTGGTTTTGATATACTATATGCTATTCAAGATATAGATTTTGATAGAAAGCAAGGTTTATACTCTATTCCATCTGTAATGGGTATTTATGGTGCTTTAATTATTGCAAGAATACTACATACTTTATCATTTTTACTATTTATTACCCTTAAATTTACAGCCTCATTAGGTTCAATATACCTTGCAGGAATATTAATATCTGGTGCTTTTATGGTTTATGAGCATTCTCTTGTATCAAAAAATGATTTATCTAAACTAAATTTAGCATTTTTTAATATAAATGCTTATATAAGTATAATTATTCTAATATTTACGTTGGCAGATATTTTGGTGAGATAATGAATAAAAAAGCATTTATCGCAATTACTGGTGCAAGTGGCACAATTTATGGAGCTTATTTATTAAGAGAACTTGAAAAGATAGGCGTAGAAACGTATTCATCTTATACTAAAGAGGCTTTAAGTAATGCTTGTGCTGAAACTGGACAAAAATATAATAACTTTAAAGATTATCTTAATGATATGGGAGTAAAAAAAACAGTATTATTTGAAGAAAATAACATAAGTGCTTGTGTTGCAAGTGGGTCATTTAAGATTGATTTCTATATTACAGCACCAGCTTCTATGGGCTTTGTAGGTCGTGTAGCTTCTGGAATTAGTTTAAACTTACCAGAAAGATGTGCAGATGTTGCATTAAAAGAAAAACGACCATTAGTTATATTATTTAGAGAGTTACCATTATCTAACATACATCTTGAAAATTTACTCAAATTATCAAATTCTGGTGCAATAATTATGCCTGCCTCCCCAGCTTTTTATCATCAACCAAAAAATATAGATGATTTAGTTCTCTTTACAGTAGGTAAAATTTTTGATATTCTTGATATTGAGAATAATTTATATAAAAGGTGGAGTTAATGAAAATTCTCTGTCCTCAATGTTTTAAACAAATTGAAAATATTAAAAATAATATTGCAATTTGTGATTGTGGATTTGAATATAATATAAAAAACAAACCTTCATTATATCGCATTAGACTTGATGGAGGTTATATAAAAGAGGGAATGACTTATAAAGATATTATAAAAAACATTGAAGATGGAGGAATATTAGCAGACGAATTAATTGCAGCTCAAGATGGACCATGGATAACAATTTGTGATTCACCTTTTGCAAAACATATTCCAACAAAAAATATAAAATCAAAAAATAGCAGAACTGCTATAGCTATATATAAAAGAAAGAAAAGAGGATTGTATTTTGTAATTGCATTATCAACACTACTTGTTTTTTCTATTGGTGTTAATATTTTTTTATTAACACTAATGACAAGAATGCAAATAAGAATAGAAGAGTTAATTACAAAAATTACTGGAGGATAATATGGATAAATCAGAAGGAAAAGATTGGTTTGCAAAAACACTAAATACTTTTACAGAAGAAACAGCAAAAGTTTATAAAATTTCTCGCTTAAAACTTGAAATAGGAACTGCAAATAAAACTAAAAATGAAAAAATCAACCTTATTAGCAGAAAATTAATAGCATTAATTCAAAATGGTAAAATTGATGCAGAATTATTTGAACCAGAATACTCAGCAATTATTGATATTGATAAAAAGATATTAGATATGGAAACTGAAATTGATGCTATTAAATCAAATATAAAACTTGGTAAGAAAAAACATGATAATAGCAACACAGACATTGAGGAAATTGATAAAGAATAACTTGTATATTTATTCCATATTAATTATATTAATTAATAATAGTTGTATAGGTTACTTTGCAACAACTGAAAAACTATCTTACGAATATTCTCATACTGCAAATGATGAGAATTTAACACTATTTTATAATTATAATAATACATTTATGAATGTTGCAGTTAAAAATACTGGCACTTCATTTATGCGTAATTTGAATATATCTTTTAATTGTATTAGTGATAGTAAAACTAATTCAAAACTTTTTTCATTAGGTGAATTAAAACCTTATTTTAATAAAACTATTAAATTAATAGTTGATTTTAATGAATGTGCCTATTTTACAGCAGAATATACTTTTTTACCCATAAAAGACGGTGATTTTATTGACAATAGAATAAAAACTACCAATTTTGTTAAATCACCAGTTTATCCAGTTGAAAAAGTTATTATTTTAAAATAAATAAATTGGAGGAAATACTATGGAATTTAAAAAAATTACTACACCACAAGAATATGCAAAAGCACTAACAAGAATAGAACAATTAATGTTTAAGGTACTTCCTCATTCAAAAGAAGGCGAAGAACTTGAAATATTATCAAAAATGGTTGCTCAATACGAAAACGAAAACAATATTTATATTGATGACGGTGGTTCACCTCTTAAAAGGCGTTATTAATTTTTGCATATATCAAAATTTAAATTTACTGTAAATATTATCTTGAAAGAAGATAACATTTACCTTAAAATAAAATTATGAATACATTAATTATAAATGCTGGTCCAAGACGTAACGGAAATTGTGCTTTTTTAGCTTCAAAGTTACAAGAAAAGTATAATAATGATTGCAAACTAATAAACCTTATAGATTTAAATATAACACCGTGTGTTGCTTGTAGAAGTTGTAAGGTTAACGATACCCTATGCGTAATAAATGATGATATGACTTCTATATATGATGATATATTTAAAGCAGAAAAATTGATTTTTATTTCACCAAACTATTTTGGATTTGTTTCAAGTTTAGGCAAAATCTTTACAGATAGGTGGTATTGTCTAAAAGATATTAATAGGGTTTCAAAAATTAAAGAAGATAAAAAAGCATTATTTTTCCTTCTTCAAGGAGCTCCCTCAAGAGACCATGGCAAAAATATTACAGAATGGGCAAAGCATTTTTTTACTGGTTACGGTTTTAAATATTTTTCTATGACAATAGCAGGTTGTGATTACGATAATACTAATGCAGTTGAAAATAAACTTGATGAAATATTAATGAATACATCAATGTTTTAATGATATATTTTTATATAAGGAGGCTTCAATGGCTGTATCTTACAAAGAATTAGGGTTAGTAAACACAAAACAAATGTTTGCTGATGCAATTAAAGATGGTTATGCTGTTCCTGCATACAACTTTAACAATTTAGAACAATTACAAGCAATAATTCAGGCTTGTACTGAAAGCAAATCTCCAGTTATTCTTCAAATTTCAAAAGGTGCAAGAAATTACGCAAATGCTACAATTCTTCGCTATTTAGCAGTTGGTGCTGTTGAATTTTCAAAAGAATTAGGTTGTAATATTCCGATAGCTCTTCACCTTGACCACGGTGATAGCTATGAACTTTGTGTTGACTGTATTGAAAAAGGTTTTTCATCTGTTATGATAGATGGTAGCCACCTTCCTTATGAAGAAAATGTTGCCCTTACTAAAAAAGTAGTTGATTACGCTCACAAATACGATGTTACTGTTGAAGGTGAACTTGGAGTACTTGCAGGTATTGAAGATGAAGTTTCTCATGAACATTCAACTTATACAGATCCAAACCAAGTTGAAGATTTCGTTAAAAAAACTGGCGTTGATTCTCTTGCTATTTCAATAGGGACTTCTCATGGTGCTTATAAATTTAAAGTTAAACCAGGAGAAAGTGTGCCACCTCTTCGTTTTGATATATTAGAAGAAGTAGAAAAAAGACTTCCTAATTTCCCTATAGTTTTACATGGTGCATCTTCTGTTTTACAAGAATACGTTACTCTTATTAACGAATTTGGTGGCAAAATGGAAAATGCTGTTGGCGTTCCAGAAGATCAACTTAGAAAAGCAGCAAAAAGTGCCGTTTGTAAAATCAATATTGACTCTGATGGTCGCTTAGCTTTTACTGCAAAAGTAAGAGAATTTTTAGCTAATAATCCAGGAGAATTTGACCCAAGAAAATATTTAGGTGTTGCTCGTTCAGAACTTATTAAAGCATACAAAAATAAAAATGAAAATGTTTTAGGTAGTGCTGGTAGAGTTAAGTGTTAATTACATAAAGGGGCTTTATGCCCTTTTTTTTTGGTGTATAATGAATACTATAAGATATTGCCAATATTGTGGAAAACAAATTTTAGATACAACAGTAATTTGTCCCAACTGTGGCTCTGAAATAGCTCAAAAAGGAAAAAATAAAATAGTTGCAGCCCTACTTGCTATTTTTTTAGGTGGCTTTGGGATACACAAATTTTATCTTGCGAAACCCTTTCAAGGAGTATTTTACCTGCTTTTCTGTTGGACTGGCATACCTTCAATTATTGCATTTATAGAAGGTATCCTATACTTAGTCCAATCTAACGAAAAATTTTCAAAAAAATATAATTAATTATTAA
>JAZSQT010000066.1:0-12137 GCA_045538075.1 Mucispirillaceae bacterium | reverse complement strand
ATACATAAAGAATACAATTTTTGAACTCAGAAGTAATGACATATATTCATTAAATGTTTTTAGCGAACACTGGGCTTGTCCCCGAACGAAGTGAGTTTGTGAGCTAATTTAATGAATATATGGAATGCTTTTACTTCTGGAGAAAAAATTGTGTTCTTTAGGAAAGTTAATATTGAAATAATCTTTACACCGAAACAAGTATATAAATATAGAAATTTTTACATTTTGTTTAAAATTTAGTCATAAAACTTTTTATACTATTTGTAAATCTACTAACTATATATTTTTATCCACTAAAAATGATTCATTTGTTTCAAATTTTTTAGCTTTAAAATGTATAAAAAAAAAACATTTTACATTGACATATACACTAATTTCCTATATAAATATATTGGGAATAATTATAGGAGGCGAACATGTTAAAATATGTTGCTATAATTGTATTATCTTCAATACTTTTTGTTGGTTGTGTGTTGCAATCATCAGCACCATTAACTGGCGTGCTTTACACAAATGTTACTCATGCTGGTATGGCTACGACTGAGCAAGATTACAGTAAAACAGGCAAAGCTAAATGTTCAAATATCTTAGGACTTGTTAGCACTGGCGACTGTTCTATTGAAAAAGCAAAAAAAGATGGTCGTATTACTGCAGTTAGTTCAGTTGATTACAACAGTAAAAGTTACTTCTTTGGTATTTACCAATCATTTGAAGTAATCGTTACTGGTAAGTAAGAATTTTTAACATCTCTTAAAATATTTTAAGAGATGTTTTTCTAAAATATTTCCTATTATAAATCACAAAAAAAAATAATTATTTTATAAATAAAAAAAGCCCTACCTAAATTCTTGTAAGGTGAGGGCTTTTTGGGTGAAATGTTATATAAATAATTTTGATAAGGTGATATTAAATACTTTCTTTTAATATTACACCATTCATTAACATAAGTTTATTATAATATAAAAATATTTAAAAATAAAGATAAATTTAATTATTTATCCTTAAAATTATTAATTTTATATTCTTAATCTTTAGTCAACTTATCTTTAAATATTGAACCAAAACCAAAAGAATTATCGTTATCTGCCATTTTTTTCATATATTCTCTCGTTTCTCTTTTTTCTGAATCGTTAATATATTTTTTAACAGATAAAGTAACTTTCTTTTCTTTATTATCAGTTTTTATCACTATTGACGTAATATTATCACCAACATTATAACTATCTAAAGATGTTTTTGCTGGGTCAAGGTCGCTAATGCTAATAAAACCTTTCATTTTTAATGGTAATTCTACTTCTAAACCATTTTTTGTAATATTAACAATTGGAGCTTCAACAACTTTGCCTTGAGGTAATAATTTTGCTAACTCTTTCCAAGGGTTTGTTTCTAAATGTTTTATACTTAAGCTAACTCTTTCTTTTTCTTCATCTATGCTAATAATTTTTGCTTCAATAGTATCGTCAACTTTATAAAGCTCATTTAAATCACTAACATCTTCTGTCCATGAAATGTCGTTTTTACGTATAAGTCCATCAATAAAACTACCAAAATCTACAAATATTCCGAAATCAGTAATATTTTTGATTTTTCCAGATACTACAGAACCTTCTTTTTGATTTTCTTTAAGAGTTATCCATGGATTTTCGCTTAAATCTTTAACACTCATTATAACTCTTTTACGGTCTTTGTCGTAACCTAATACTCTTCCTTCTGCAACATCTTTTATATTTAAGCCACTTTTAACGTTTTTTAACCAACTTAATTCTTCATTAGGAACAAAACCATCAATACCTTGCTCAATTTCTAAAACGTAACCAGCACGTTTTCTTGTAACTACTGTGCCTTTAACATTTTTACCTATAGGATATTTTGTTTCTGCTTCGCTCCATGGGTCTTTAAGCAATTGTTTCATACCAACGGCAATTTTATTATCGTCTGTTTTTATTTCTAATACTTCAACTTCAACTTCATCGCCTTCTGCTAAAAACTTGTTTGGACTTTTTACTCTTCCCCATGCAATATCGTTTTTATGCAAAAATCCGTCTATCAAACCAAACCTAACGAATGCACCATAATCTTTAATCGTTTTAATAGTGCCTTTTAACTTGTCGCCAACTTTTACTTTGCTAAAAAATTCTTCTTTCTGTTTTTGCCCTTCTTCCGACAAATATAAACGTGGAGATACTAATGGCGTTTTCTTTTTATCACCAACTTTCATTATTTTTGCAAAAAGTTTTTTGTTTAAATATTTATTTGTATCTATTTCTTTCGTATGGATATCAATATGGTTTTCAGGAATAAATACTTCTATTTCTCCAACCTTGCCTTTAAAACCTTTCTTCTCTATATAATCTGTGACTATAACTTCTATCGGTTTACTATCTGTAAAAGCTGTTCTAATGTTATCTCTACTATCTTTTTCATTTATACTTTTTGCAGAAAGTTTAACGTAGCCATAATTTGGAACATTAACAATAGCTAAATTAACTTTATCTTTTAATTTTAAATCTTCTTTCAATTCACTTCTTGCAACTACGCCTTCAGTTTTGTATCCAAAATCAATAATCACTTCATCTTTATCATTATTGATTTGGATTACTTCACCTTCAACAATTTCTCCTTTTTGTGGTTGTTGTAGTGATTGTTCAATAAGAGCTTCAATGTCTTCCATTCTTTCTACATTTTCTTTCTTTTCGCTCATCGTATGACCTCGTAAATATATTCACGCACTTTGTAAACAAATTCTTTTGGAGTGCTTGCTCCTGCTGTAATGCCTACCCTATTAACACCATTAAAGATAGACTTATCTAACTCTGCTGGCGTTTCAATATGGTAAGTATTTTTACAAATTTCTTTACTCAAGTGGTAGAGCCTTGTAGTATTGGCACTATTTTTTCCTCCAACTACTACCATAACTTCAACTTTTTTTGCTAAATCTATTGTAGCTTCTTGTCGCTTTTCTGTAGCATTACATATAGTGTTTTTTATTACTATATTTTCACACTTATCTTTTATTATATCAGAAATTTTTAAAAAAATCTTGTTATTTTGTGTTGTTTGAGCAAGAAAACCATATTTTTTTCTAAAAGGTAAATTTTTTGCGTCATTTTCATTAGATATAACAAAGACTTCCTTTTCAGCATAACTAACTATACCTTTTACTTCTGGGTGGTCTATTTCGCCTAAAATAACTATTGCATCACATTCTTTTGATAAAATTTGAACTTGCTCTTGAGCTTTTAACACAAAAGGACACGTTGCGTCTGTAACTTTTAACGATTTTTCTTCTAATATTTTTTTGACGTTTTTTTCTACTCCATGACTTCTAATAATAATATTCTTTTCATTAGAAACATCATCTATATTTTTTATTACATCAACACCCTTTTCTTTTAAATCTTCAACTACTTGTGGATTATGTATTATTGGACCAAAAGTCGCAACATTTTCGTTATTTTTAGAAGTTTCAAGAACTATATCTATTGCCCTTTCTACTCCAAAACAGAAGCAAGAGTGATTTGCTATTATTATTTCCATTTATTTATTCACTTTATATACTTATTTTATACTTCAATATTTATTTCTATAAATTAAGATAAATTATCTTCTATAATTTTACCAATAATATTTGATACTTCCTCTAATGTTTTACCTGTAGTATCTACTTCTATTGCATCATCTGCTTTTTTTAATGGTGCTATTTGCCTTGAAGAATCGTAATCGTCTCTTTTTTTTATATTTTCTAAAACTTCTTCAAAAGTAGGTCTATCAGCTTTATTTTGCCATTCTTCAAATCGCCTTTTTGCCCTTTCTTCAACACAAGCAGTGAGAAAAATTTTTACTTCTGCATCTGGCAAAACAACAGTAGTAATATCTCTACCTTCCATAATTACATTAATATTTCTTGCTATTTCTTGTTGCTTTTTCGTCAAAATATCTCTTACTTCTTTTATAGAAGCAACTTTTGATACGATTGATGAAATATGAGGTGTTCTAATCTCGTCGGTAACATCTATTGAATCATTATCAATTTTTAGCGTTAAGCTCTTTCCTTGATTTGAAAAAATAAATTCAACATCTCTTAATTTATCCCCTAAATAATCATCGCCATACTTATAACTGCAATAGGCTACGGCACGATACATTGCTCCAGTATCAAGGTAAGTTAGATTATACTTACTTGCTAAAATTTTACAAACTGTGCTTTTGCCACTTCCAGCAGGTCCATCTATTGCAACTTTCATTATTTTTCTTCCAATGCCGTAACCCAACCAATAAAATCTGGGAAAGATACGTCAAGACTATCTATATTATCAAGCATTAATTTAATGCCAAATTTTTTTGCAAGCAAAATGTTAATCATACATATTCTATGGTCATCAAAGGCTTTCAGTATCGCCTTATTAACATCACCTTTTAAAGGATAAACTTTTAAACCGTCGCTATAATCTTCAACTTCAGCACCTATTGCTCTAAAATTTTCAACTAATGCTGCTATTCTATCAGATTCTTTAACTCGCAATTCTTCAGCATTTCTTATTTCTACTGGATTTTCGCTAAAAAGACCAAGCATAGCAATAAGAGGCACTTCATCTATTAAATTTGGTATAATATCGCCAGATACTAACCCACCCTTTGATACAGAATGTTTTATGTGGATATTTCCTATTGGCTCTGGCTCTTTTATTGTTTCTTCTACAGTAAAATCAATGCCAAAATCTTTTAATACTGTCAATAACCCAGTTCTTGTAGGGTTTATGCCTACATCTTTTATCAAAATATCGCTACCTTCAAAACAACACGCTGCAACGATAAAAAATGCTGCAGAAGAAAAATCACCTGGAACCGTCATCTCTAATGAATGTAACTTTTTGCCACCATTAATTGTGATTAACCCATTTTCACTTTTTATATCTGCACCAAAATTTTTTAACATCATTTCAGTATGGTTTCTCGTTGCAACTGTTTCTTTATACGTTGTAACTCCCTCAAGCTCTGCACCAGCTAAAAGAATAGCACTTTTTACTTGTGCCGATTTAACTTCTGCTTCAATATTTGAGGCTTTCATATTTTTTGACGGATTAATAGTCATAGGTAAAAGGGTATTACTTTTTTTTGCAGTAATATTTGCACCCATTTTTACTAATGGGTCAATTACTCGCTTCATAGGTCGCCTTTTTAATGCGTTATCACCAGTTAAAACTGTATAAAAATTTTGTGGAGCAAAAACGCCAGCTAAAAGTCGTGCCGTAGTGCCAGAATTTTGGCAATCTATAACGTCGTATGGTTCTTTAAAATTTCTATAACCATTTGAGCTAATCAAATACCTATCAGCATCTTTTACTATATCTACCCCAACAGCACTAAAAGCATCTGCAGTTGCTAATGTGTCTCTTGATTTAAGAGGGTTTTTTATTAAACTCACTCCATCAACCATTGATGATATAATTATAGCCCTATGGGATATTGATTTATCTGACGGAACATTTAGTTCCCCCTTAAAAGAGGAACATTTATCAAAGGTAATCATTTTTCACTCCAAATTTTACTGCTTATAAATTTTTCCTTAAATTACTAATAGCTAAAATCTTTTCTTTTAACTTAATATCGTCTTTTTTTTCTATTAAATCTCTCCAGTTATTAATTGTTTTAATATATTCATCAATAATGTTAATCATAGCATCTTTATTATCAATAAAAATATCTGCCCACATAACTGGGTCACTAGCTGCAATTCTCGTAAAATCTTTAAAGCCACCACCACTAAATTCAAAAGCATCTGAACATTCATTTTGAACTAAATCCATTAATGTAAATGCTCCTAAATGAGGGAAATGGCTAACGAGACCGAAAACTTCATCGTGTATATCTGGCTCCATAAAGGTAATATTCATTTTTATGCTTTCATGAAGAACCTTTAATTGGCTTGCTAATTCTAAATTGAATGTTGGCACTAAAATATGTGTTGCACCATTAAACAAATCTTTATCTGAATTTTTAAATCCACTAGTTTCTTTGCCTTTTATAGGGTGTCCACCACAAAAATTAAGCCTTGCTTCAGAGGCAGCTTTTATTATTGATACTTTAGTACTTGCTCCGTCTGTAGTAGGAATGCCAACTCCTTCTTTGCCTAATTTTCCTATAAATTCTAAAGAAGCATTAATAGGCAATGTAATATAAATTAAATCTAAAGGATAATTAATAAAAGTGTCAAAATCGTCTGTTACACTTTCAAAAATACCACTAACGCCACATTCTTTTAAGGTTTCAACACTTATATCGTAACCATAAATCGTTATTCCAGTGTTATTAAAGGCTTTAGCAAGGGAGCCACCAATTAAGCCTAACCCTACTATACCTATTTTTTTAAAAGGGTGTTTATTTTGCAATTTTCTTACCTACTGCACCAGCTATTATCTTAACTCTTTCCATTACTTCATCGTATTCATCTGGTGTTAATGATTGGTCGCCATCTGATAATGCTTCAGCTGGACAAGGGTGAACTTCTATCATTAGTCCATCTGCTCCTGCTGCAACTGCTGCTTGAGCCATAGGACCTATACAAACTTTTACTCCAGTGCCATGACTTGGGTCTGCAATAATTGGCAAGTGTGATAAACTTTTTATCAATGGGATACAAGAAAGGTCTAATGTGTTTCTCGTATCTGTTTCAAAAGTTCTAATTCCTCTTTCACAAAGAATAATGTTAAGGTTGCCTTCTTTTGCAATATGTTCTGCTGCAAGGAGAAAATCTTTAATTGTTGCACTCATTCCTCTTTTTAATAAAACTGGTTTAGGTTGTGCTCCAACTTCATGTAAAAGACGGAAATTTTGCATATTTCTTGCACCAATCTGAATAATATCTGCATATTCAGATACAATTTCTAAATCTCTTGGGTCTGTAAGCTCTGTAACCATAAGCATATTATATTCATCTGCTGCTTTTCTCATATGAACTAATGCTTCTGGCCCCATTCCTTGAAAAGAATATGGGCTTGTTCTTGGTTTATAAGCTCCACCTCTTAATATTCTTGACCCATTTGCCGATGCTCTTCTTGCTGTTTCTCTAATCATTTCAAGGTTTTCAACAGAACATGGGCCAGCCATTACTGATAATTCATCACCACCGATTTTTATGCCTTTTACATCAATAATAGTATCTTCTTTCTTGAAATCACGACTTACTAATTTAAAAGGACGAAGTATAGGTATAACTTCTTCTACACCAGGTAATGTTTTAACTGGTTTGCCTTTTAATGTATTTTCATCACCTATAGCACCGATTATTGTTTTTTCTACACCTTCAGAAATATTTAATTTGTAACCGTAGCTAATCAACTTTTCTTTAATATTTTCAATCTGTTCTTTAGTTGCATCTGATTTAATTACTACTATCATTTATTATCTCCTATTTATTTAACACTTTTTTTAACGCTTTTATAAATATTTCGTTTTCTTTCATTGTGCCTACAGACACCCTAACGTAATCTAATAACTCTTTATCACCTAAAAATCTAACAATTACGCCTTCTTTAAGCAAATCTTCAAAAACTTTTTGACCATTGTAAGTTTTTACTAACATAAAATTTGCTTCTGTTTCAACGTATTCTATACCCATTTTATCAAGTTCTGAATATATATATTTTTTACCTTTATTATTTTCTGCAACAACCATATTTATATGGTCGTCATCTTTTAATGCTGCTTCTGCCATAACTTGAGCTGGCATACTAACATTAAAAGGAGGTCTAACCCTCTGAATAACATCTATACACTCTTTATCTGCAATTAAAAAACCACATCTTAAAGACGCTAAACCGTATGCCTTTGAAAAAGTCCTCATAATTATTAAATTTTTATACTTTTTCATCAATTTAATTGAATCTGGCATATCACTTCTTTCAGCAAACTCAATATACGCTTCGTCCATTGCAACAATTACATCACTTGGCACTTTATCTAAAAAATCTACTAACTCTTTTTCGCCAAAAGCAAGTCCAGTAGGGTTATTTGGATTTGCAAAAAATACGAATCTCGTATTTTCGTCAATAGTATTTAACACGTTTTCAAAATTAACAGTCAAATCGCTATTACTTTCTGCCCATTTACAATCTGCACCTATTGATTTTGCAAGAATATAATACTCAGAAAAAGACGGTCTTGGTGATACTGCGTTTTTACCTTTTTGTAAAAATGCAATATATAAAAGCTGTATAATTTCATCACTACCAGCTCCACACAAAATTTCGTCCATACTAACATTATATTTTTCTGATATTGCTTTACGCAAATAATAACTATCGCCTAAAGGATAACGGCTAACTTCTGGCAAAAAATCTTCTAATGCTTTTATAGCCTTTTTGCTTGGACCTATTGGATTTTCGTTTGATGCAAGTTTTACTACTTCACTTATTCCACTTTCCCTTTGAACTTCTTTTAAAGGTTTTCCTGGTTTATATGGAGCAAGTTTTAATAATTCATCAGTAACTAATTTCTTAAAATCTATCATTTTACCACCTTATATATTATTTATCTCCTTTAGGATATGAACCTAAAATTTTCATTAAAGGCACTGTATTTTCAAAATCTTTCAACACTTTCTTTACATCATCACTATCTTTATGACCGTCTATATCTGTATAAAAAAGATATTCCCATGCTTTTATCTTTGACGGTCTTGATTCTAACTTCGTCATATTAATATTACCTTTGCTAAATACTTCTATCGCTTTATATAATGCACCAGAAGTATGAGAAACAGCAAACATTATTGACGTTTTATCGTTTCCAGTAGGCTTAATGTGGTTTTTGCCAATAATTAAAAATCTCGTAAAATTGCCTAAACCGTCCTCTATACCTTTTTCTATAACTTTTAAATTATAAACAATTTCTGCCATTTCTGAACCTATTGCAGCAATACTTTCATCACTTTTAGCCATTTCTGATGCTTTTGCAGTAGATTCACTTTCATACACTGGAATATCTGGCAAGTTTTTAGATAGCCAACTTCTACATTGCCCTATTGCATTTGGGTGAGAGTAAATAGCTTTAATGTCATTAATATTTCCAGTTCTACTCATTAAATTTTGGACAATTTCTACGTAAATTTCACCCATAATAACAAGATTTGTATTCATAAACATATCAAGAGTATGATTTACAACTCCTTCAAGGCTATTTTCTACTGGTATAACTCCACATACAAATCTGCCCTTATCTACACCTTCAAAAACTTCTGGTATCGTTCTAACTGGAACTAACTTTGCAGATAAACCAAAATGTTTTATGCCGGCTAAGTTTGTAAATGTTCCTTCTGGACCTAAATAAGCAATTTTCTGCACCTCTTCAAGAGCTACCGATGCAGATATAATTTCTCTATATACGCTTTTTATACAACTTGTAGGAAAAGGACCAGTATTAAGATTTTTTAACCTTTCATATATTGCTTGTTCTCTTGAGGGAACCCAAATAGGAGCATTATTTTTCTTTTTTATTTCTCCAACAGCAATAACGTGTTTTGCCCTTTCATTGAGTAGTCGCAATATTTCTTCATCAATTTCATCAATTTTTTGTCTGTAAAAAGATAATTCACTCATTATATGCTTTTAACAGAATAAAAACAAATATTCAACAATAATTTTCATTACTATAATTATTTATTCATCTATATTCATATATCTAATTTTAAATTTTAAAAACATACGATTTTTTTTATATCTTTCTAAATTTTATTAGACATTTTGCCTTTACACTATATTTGTAATTTAATATAATCTACAACTACTACTTATATTATAAGGTATAATTATGAAAATATTTTTAACTCTTTTTTTTATACTATTTTCTGTTAAGGCATATAGTAGCGATAATTTAGAAAAAGCAATTTACGCATACGACAATAATGATTATAAAAAAGCCTTTGAGCTATCTACATTAGCTTGCAATGATGATAAAGAAGCTGACGCTTGTTTTATGTTAGGCGTTATGTATAGAACTGGTCAATACGTGTCAAAAGATTACGAAAAAGCCTTTGATTACTATAAAAAATCTTGCAAATTGGATAATTTTACTGGTTGCAATAATGTAGGCGTTATGTATGAGACTGGAGACGGAGTTAAAAAGAATTATAAAAAATCTGCCAAATTTTACGAAAATGCTTGTAATAACAATGAGTTAAAAGGTTGCATAAATCTTGCGTCATTATATATTAACGGCTATGGTGTAAAAAAAGACAACAAAAAATCTCTCTCTTTATACTTAAAATCTTGTAACGGTGGCGAATACGACGGTTGTATAAAACTTGCAAAATTTTATCAAACTGGCAATATTGTAAAAAAAGATTACTTTAAATCAAGCTCTTTATACAAGGTTGCTTGCGATAATGGAAATTTAGAGGGTTGCTATTATCTTGCCAACAATTACTATGACGGTTATGGTGTTAAGCAAGATTACATAAAATCGGCAGAATTATATTTGACTACTTGCAATGGTGATTATAGTAGTGGTTGTTTCCAGTTAGCTTTCTCTTACGAAAACGCAAAAGGTGTTGAAAAAGATTTAAAGTCTGCTTTATTTTATTACGGCAAATCTTGTGAGCTTAAAAATCAACACGGTTGTAACGAATATACAAGGCTAAATGCACTCCTTAATAATGAAAATAAACAATAATTTATGAAATATTTTTTTGCTACTTTCGTAATATTTCTTTCTTTTTATTCTATAAGTTATAGTAGTGATGACTTAGTTCATCGTGGCTCTATCGCATTTAATAATGGCGACTATAAAAGTGCTTATGATTTATTTTTAACTGCATGCAATAATCAAATACCTTCTGGCTGTAACGAAGTAGCAAAATTATACGAAATGGGTAAAGGTGTTAATACAGACCATAAAATTGCAAAAGAATTTTACAAAAAATCTGCATTACTATATGAAGAAGATTGTAACAACAACTTAAATGTTGATAGTTGCACTTATGTTGCATCTATGTATAGGTATGGTATAGGCGTTAAAACTAATATTGATATTGCTAAAAATTACTACAAAAAAGCGTATAAAATTAATAAAAAAAAGTGCAAAAATTAAGATGAGAATAGTTGTTTAGTATTATCAAACATCTATTCAAGTAATGAATTTGTAGAAAAAAATGATTCTAAATCTAAAAAATACTTAAAATCTGCTCTTAAATATTTTAAATCTCAATGTCAGCAAGATAATTACGAAAGTTGTTATATGTTTTCTTATCTTCAATTAAATTTTTTTCAAAAAGATATAGAAAAAAATAAAAATATTGTTATTCAAAATTTAGAAAAATCTTGTAGTAACAATATATATGAAGCATGTATTTTATTAGGTCAAATTTATGATGAAGGAAAAATAGTAGCTATTGATGTAAAAAAATCTTTAGACAATTATATTATTGCTTGCGATAACGGTTATTTAAACATTTGTCATCTTTTAGGTATAAAATATTTCTATGGTGAAAAAATCCCTCAAGATTATGCTTTAGCACGCCATTACTTTAATAAATCTTGTAACAAAAATTTTTATAAAAGTTGCACTTACTTAGGCAATATATATGAAAAAGGCTTAGGAGTATCAAAAAATATTGATATTGCATTAGATTTTTATAATATCTCATGCAAAAACAATGATTTTGATGGTTGCTCTCGTATAACTGCCATATTAAGAGATTATAATTATCAATAAGTTAGTTTTTTTTAAGTGTATTAGTGTGTAGATTGCCACGACGATGAAAATCGTCTCGCAATGACTTTTAGACGGTCATTACGAGGAGTGAAAAAACGACGAAGTAATCCAGTAAAAAGGTTGATAAGAAATTTAGTTTTAAAATCACCTAATTATAAAACTTTAATTTATTTAAATCTGAAATAATAAATAAATATAAATTTTTTAAATAAAATTGAAACGATAACAAGATACATAAAGAATACAATTTTTGAACTCAGAAGTAATGACATATATTTATTCAATGTTTTTTGGGAGCTTTGGGTGAAACCCCGAGCGTAAGCGAGTTTGCGACCTTATTGAATAAATATATGGAATGTTTATACTTCTGGAGAAAAAATTGTGTTCTTTAGGAAAAATAACTTTAAAATAATCTTTACACTGAAAGG
>JAZSQT010000134.1:0-4271 GCA_045538075.1 Mucispirillaceae bacterium | reverse complement strand
AGTCATTACGAGGAGTGGAACAACGAAGTAATCCAGTAAAAATAGTTTATAAAAAATCAAAACAGAAATTTTTTGTATAGTTTATGGATTGCCACGAAAAACTGACGTTTTTCTCGCAATGACTTTTAAAGGGTCAAAGACGTAAAAAAGTCATTACGAGGAGTAAAGCGACGAAGTAATCCAGTAAAAAGTGTTTATAAGAAATTTAATAAAAAAAATCTGATTATAAAACTTTCTTTTATTTAACTTTGAAATAATAAATAAATATAAATTTTTAAATAGAATTGAAAAGGTAACAATATACATAAAGAATACAATTTTTGAACTCAGAAGTAATGACATATATTTATTCAATGTTTTTTGGGAGTTTTGGGCTTGTCCCCGAATTTCGTTAAGTTTGTAAATATTAGCTTTTCAGGATAGAAAAGCAACCGAAAAAACGAGTAGTTTTTTCGTAAGTGGAGCAAAACCACGCTTTTGCGTAACGATTGACAAAAAATTTTAGGACAAAATTTTTTGTATCATTTATCAAGATTAAAAAATTGTGTTCTTTAGGAAAGTTAATATTAAAATAATCTTTACACCGAAACAAGTATATAAAAATTGAAATTGTTTATATAATTTAAGGAGCAAAGCGACGAAGTAATCCACAAAAATTATTTACAAAATAACGCAATATTCGCTTAAATTAATAATGATAATTTATCTCAATATATTTATTGACAATAGTTATCATTAATATTAATATATTCTACATAAAAATGGAGGATCTAAAATGAATAACAATTATCAAGGTTTAGCAATTTTTTTAGCTGGAGTTGTTGTTGGTGCTACAGCAGTTTATCTTATGAGAGATAAAAAATTTAGACACGTGGCAGCAAAAGTTGTTGGCAAAGGGCTACAGCTTAAAGAAGAAGCAGCTTCTTTAGTAGAATCAATAAAAGAAGATGCAGAAGATATTATTGCAGAAGCTCGCCATAACCAAAAAGGTCATAGAGCAGGTAAAAACGCATAATATTTAGGAGATTGAAAAATGCAAGTATCAGAGAGCCATAAATTACCAGGAAGAATACGTTTAAAATACGATAGATACAGTTTAAATATGAAACAAGTTACTTTAGCAGAGTATCTTTTATCTATGCAAGACGGTATAAAATCTGTTCGTATTAATCCTATTTCTGGTAGTATATTAATAACTTATGATAATATATCGGAAAACGATGTTCTTTCTTATGTGGCTCTTCTTGATAGCAGATATCTTGATGACGAAGAGTTGCTACAAAGTATGCCAGAAGCAGAAAAGCAAATTAGTCTTTTTGGTGCAATATCAAGTATGGTTACTTCTCACATTGTTAGAAAAATTTTACCTTTACCTATTAGAAAATTATCTACAATGGTTAGAGCAACTCCTCGTATTATGAATGGATTAAATGCTTTTAGAAAAAGAAATCCTTTTAATGTTGATTTGTTAGACGCATCAGCTATTAGTTTATCTATGAGTAGAGGCGATTACTCTACAGCAGGTATGATAACATTGCTTTTAAATATTGGAGATACATTAGAAGAATATACTAAAAAGAAATCTCAAAAAGATTTAGCAGAAGCCTTATCTTTAAAGATAAATAATGTATGGGTTTCAAGAGATGACCAAGAAGTCCAAATTCCTTTTAAAGATTTAAAGGAAAAAGATATAGTTATTGTTAGGGCTGGGTCTATGATACCAGTTGATGGAAAAGTGTTAAAAGGTTCAGCTATGGTTAATCAAGCAACTATGACTGGAGAATCTGAAGCCATTGAATTTTATACTGGCAAAACTGTTTATGCTGGAACTACTGTAGAAGAAGGCGAACTTTTTATAGAAATATCAGCTCTTGGTTCAGATACTAAATTATCTAATATAGTAAAAATGGTTGAGCAATCAGAAAAATTAAAAGCAAAAACTCAAGAAAAAGCAGAGAAACTTGCCGATAAGCTCGTTCCTTATAATTTTCTCTTATCTGCCTTAACTTATGCTTTTACTGGCGATTTACAAAAAGCATCATCTACTTTAATGGTTGATTACTCTTGTGCGATGAAGTTAGCAGCACCTCTTGCTATTATTTCTGCCATGCGTGAAGGTGCAGAAAAAGGAGTTCTTATAAAAGGTGGAAAATTTTTAGAAAATTTATCAGAAGCAGATACTATAATTTTTGATAAAACTGGAACTTTAACTGCTGCAAACCCTCAAGTTACTGGCGTCTATCCTTTTGGTAAGTATGATAGAAGAGAGACTTTAAAAATTGCAGCTTGCTTAGAAGAGCATTTTCCTCATACCCTTGCAAGAGCAGTAGTTAAACAAGCTGAAATTGAAAACATAAACCACCGTGAAGAACATGCCGAAGTTAAATATATCGTAGCTCATGGTGTTGCTTCAATGTTAAATGGAGAAAAAGTCGTTATTGGTAGCTCCCATTTTGTTTTTGATGATGAAAATGTTACTTGTAGTGATGAAGTAAAAGCAAAAATTGATGAAATTTCTGAGTCTGGAGATACAATTTTATACCTTGCAATAGGTGGAGACTTGGCTGGTATAATAACCATTTCTGACCCATTACGTCCAGAAGCAAGGCAAGTTATAAACAAACTTCGTAATCGTGGAGTTAAACACGTTGCTATGATTACTGGCGATGGAATGAAAACAGCAAAAAAAGTTGCAAAAGAGATTGGAGCAGATATTTATAAAGCACAAGTATTACCAGAAGACAAATCGGCTTACGTTCATGAGATGAAATCTAAAGGCAAAAAAGTTGCTATGGTTGGCGATGGTATAAACGATTCTCCTGCATTATCTGCAGCAGATATTGGCATTGCGATGAATGGTTGTGCCGATATTGCAAGAGAAGTTGCTGATGCAGTTATGCTTGATGATAATTTATACGGTTTAGTTGATTTACAAATTTTAAGTCAAAGATTGATGAAAAAAATAAAATTTAATAATAATGTAATAATTGGTGTAAATTCTTTATTAATAGCTGCTGGACTTTCTGGCAGGCTTACTCCAGCATCAACAGCACTTTTGCATAATATAACAACTGTTGCAGTTAGTGCTAACGCTATGAAACCACTATTAGGAAGCAAATAATATGGAAGTCGTATCAAGTTTTTTTGAGGGAAGAGTTAGATTAAGGGCAGAAATTTTTAAAGATAATATTGTAATAAACGAAGTATCAGATATTTTAGATAATGTAAAAGGCGTTACCGATTATCAATTTAACTCTAATACTGGTAGCCTTTTAATTGAATACGATACTATTAAATTACCTTTTTTAAAAATAAAAAAATCACTTCCTCTTCTTGAAGCAATAAAAAAAATGTATGAAGAAGATTTTACCATTGAAGAAATTAGACCTTATATTAACAAATTAAAAGATATTTTAATTTAAAGAAAGGGATTATAATAACCCCTTAAAACATCAAATTACTTATTTTTGGAAAAGGGATTTTATACAAATAAAACCCCTAAAATAGATTATTATTTAGAAAGTAAATCTTAAGCCTACTGATATGTCATTAGATAATAAATCAAGAGATACATGATTACTATCTTCTGGTTTAATAAAATAATCCAATTTATATCCAACATCTATTGCAATATTTTTATGAACATTTATCGCAACACCTAACATAGCTTGTAACGAAGCTCCCGTATATGTTTCTGAAAATTCTTCAGTTATTCCAAAATATTCCTCTTCACCATACGCAGTGCCGTTAACAATACCAGCTCCTATACCTACACCAATATATGGAGTAATAAAATCTATAGGTGTTTTAAAATCTACATAAAAATTTGTATTGATTGAGTGGTGCTGACCTTCTAGATAGGTATTAATATTTATACCATAATAAGATATTCTTTGATTATCACTTTTCATTTTATCGTAAATATCGTATTCAAACCCTACCCTAATTCCAAAATTAGTGAAATCAGCCTTATAACCTACCTCAAAAGACCCTTTAACGCCACTATCATTAAGAGATAACTTACCTATTTCCTCTTCATAATTACCACTAACAAATGAGCCTCCTGCTTTTGCACTTAAATAAACTTCTGCATTTGCATTTGCAACAAAAAACATACTAACAATAAAAAATAACACTACTTTTTTCATATTCACCTCAAATTAAATAATCATTTCCCCATAATAAATGTATGAGGGTTAGCTAACAAATAACAGTATGCCCCCCCCCATACGTATTTTGTCAAGTATTTTTTTTAAAAATATTTATATAAA
>JAZSQT010000162.1:0-6746 GCA_045538075.1 Mucispirillaceae bacterium | reverse complement strand
TAAGAAGTAAATTTTAAACATAGTAAAAAAATGTTTTGTATTAGATAATTTTTAAAGATTTTGATTTATTAGTTTCAAAGAATTGTGATATTTACTATTGATACTAAAATAACATTAATAATTAAAAGCACTTCTAATTTTTTGTAAAAAAGCAGAAATTACTTCTGATTGTTCTTTAGATTCTAACAAAAAAGCGTCATGACCAAAATCTGATTCTATAGTAACTCGCTCTGGTTCGTTGCCACATTTCGTCATAATATCTACAATTTCATCTGTTTGGTAAGGTGGAAACAAAAAATCTGTTGTATAATCAATAAGCAATGTTTTTGCCGTAAGCATTTTTAAAGCCTCTTCATAGGAGCCAAAACCGTATGACAAATCAAATATATCCATAGCTTTTAATAAATACAAATAACTATTTGCATCAAAACGTTCTGTAAACTTATATCCATTATAATGGAGATAGTTTTCTACTTCATAAACACTATTAAAATCGTATATACTTTCTTGGCTACCTAACCTACGACCAAATTTTTTATGAAAAGCATTATCAGAAAGATACGTAATATGACCAGCCATTCTGCCTATTGCTAAACCGTCTCTTGGTATATTTTTGCCGTAATAGTCGCCATCAAGCCAATTTGGATCTTTTTTTATTGCAAAACGTGCTATAGTATTAAAAGCTATAGCCATTGGAGTAATACGCCCAGCCGACGATATAACAATTATACTTTCTACATTATCAGGATAAGTAACACCCCATTCAAGAGCTTGCATACCTCCTAAGGAGCCACCTGCAACTGATAGTAATTTGTCTATGCCTAATTTATTTAATAATTTTTTCTGTAATTTTACCATATCTTTAATAGTTACTACTGGAAAACGTATGCCGTAAGGCTTTCCTGTAGTGTTATCTATTGATGATGGACCAGTAGTGCCGTAACAACTGCCAAGTATATTTGAAGAGATTATAAAATATTTATTAGTATCAAAGGCTTTAGACGGACCAATCATATCGTCCCACCAGCCAATTTTATCTTCATCGTTTGCATAATATCCTGCAGCATGGGCAGACCCAGTCAACGCATGGCATATTAAAATTGCATTATCTTTTTCTTTATTTAACGTGCCATAAGTTTCATAAGCTATAGTAATAGGACTAATAACACGACCACTTTGAAGAAAAAATTCGTCTTTAAAAGTTATTTGTTGCGTTGTTACAGCACCAACAGAATTATCTTTCATTAATTACTTCTCTTTTTTTATGATAAAGCTATTTTAAAATCATTAATTATATCTTCAATATCTTCTATTCCTACAGATACTCTAATCAAATCATCTGGCACACCAGCTTTTATCCTCTGTTCTTGTGATAATTGACGGTGGGTCGTGCTTGCTGGGTGAGTAACGATTGTTTTAACGTCTCCTAAATTTGCTGCATGTATAGCAAGATTGACTTTATCAATAAAATTTCTTCCAGCTTCAATGCCACCTTTTACACCAAAAGTTAGCATACTACCAGCACCTTTTGGAAAATATTTTTTTGCCATTTCATAATTTTTATTACCCTTTAAAGACGGATAATTTACCCACGATACTTTATCACATTCCATTAACCAATTTGCTAATTTAACGGCATTTGAAACATGCCTTTCCATACGCAAATGGAGAGTTTGCATACCTTGTAAAATAGCGTAACTATTATATGGACTTGGAGTGCCTCCCATATCTCGCATTACTCCAGCTCTCATTTTTACGGCTAAAGCCATGTTGCCGAAATCTTTAGCATATATTACACCGTGATAACTCATATCTTTTTCTGTAAAAGACGGAAATCTACCACTTGACCAATCAAAAGTGCCTAAATCTACTGCAATACCACCCATAACATCACCATGACCACCTAAAAATTTAGTGCCTGAATGAATTACTGCTGCAGCTCCAACTTCTATAGGGCGAAAAAGATACGGTGTCGCACAAGTTGAATCTATAATCAAAGGCAATTTATGTTTGTTTGCAATTTTACTAATCACTTCAAAATCTGCAATATCGCTAGCTGGATTAGCTAATGCTTCAATAAAAATAGCTTTAGTTTTATCGTTAATTAATGCTTCAAAAGACGATGGATTATCTTGGTCTGCAAATTTTACATTAATACCAAATCTCTTTAAAGTTGTAGAAAACATATTGATAGTGCCTCCATAAAGGCTATTTGAAGCAATAATTTCATCACCAAAAGATGCAATACAAGTAATCAACATAATTTCTGCAAAATGACCACTTGAAGTAGCAACAGCACCACTACCACCTTCCATTTTTGTAATTGTATCTTCTAAAATAGTAGTAGTTGGGTTATGTAATCTCGTATATATATAGCCAGTAGTTTTTAAATCAAAAAGATCTGCAGCATGTTGAGCATTTTTATATTTGTATGCGTTTGACAAGTATAAAGGAGGGTTTGTTGCTCCAGTTTCATCTGGAATATAAGTGCTATGAACTGCAATAGTATCAATTGATAAATCTTTTTTCATTTTTCCACCTAAAAATACAAATGTAATAGAATATTTCACTTAAAAAAGTAATTTGTCAATAGCAAAAGAAATTAAAGAAGTATTAGCAAACATTAATATATACTACACAATAATTAACATTTACGAAAATAGTTTAAAATATTTGAGTTTTTTTCTAAAATATATTAGAAAAATAGTAGCTTTCATAAATGCAAGGAGCAATTATAATATGTTTGAAGAACTAAATAACGATATAAAAATCATAAAGCAATATTTTATGGAAAAAACTATAAATGTAGCTGTTGACGCTTTTTATCAAAGTGATGAAGCCCTTGAGGGAATAAAAGGCGTAAAAGATATTGCTTGCGTTTTTGCTGGTGGGAATGAAAGTAAAAAGTATCAAAATGTATTATGCAATAAGCCATTAGATGCTATTGAAGATAAATCGGCAGATTGTATAATACTGCGTAACGCTTCTTACAAAATCGGCAACCCTAAAGATTTTTTAAAAACTTGTGCTAAAAAATTGAAAGATGACGGTTATTTCGTATTATGTGCCATAGTTACCGATAAAGAAGATGCTTACTTAAATACAATCAAATTTAATCAAGATAGAAATCATGTTAGATTTTATAATGTTGCAGAAATTATAGATTTTACTGGGCAATATTTTAGATTAGAATTTTATAAAAATGTAGAACGAGTAATTAGCTTAAATACGTGGTTATCTGATAGCGATAAAGATATAGACGAAGTAAGAGCTAATTTTGAAAAATTTCCTGAAAATATCAAAAAAGATTTAAAATTTACGTATGGTGTCAGTGGTGATTTATTAGGCTTTACCTTAAAAACTGGCTTATTTATATTTAAACTACTACCATAAAATTGATACCATTTACTATACACACTTGATACAGTATTTTACATACAAGGTTTTATATTTATGAAATTTATTGATACAGCAACGATAAAACTTACAGCAGGTAAAGGTGGCGATGGTGCAGTTAGCTTTCGTCGTGAAAAATATGTGCCAAAAGGTGGTCCAGACGGTGGTAATGGTGGCGAAGGTGCAAGTATATACTTTATTGGAGACAAAAATCGCCATACGTTAATGGATTTTCGCTACAAATCTATGTATAAAGCAGATAATGGCGAAAAAGGTAGAGGCAGAGATCAAAATGGAGCAGCTGGAAAAGATTTGATTTTGCCAGTTCCTCTTGGCACTATTATAAAAAATGCCGATACTAACGATGTAATTGCAGATATTACTAATGACGGTCAACTTGCCCTTGTGGCTAAAGGTGGCAAAGGTGGTAGAGGTAATATTTGTTTTACTACTCCAGAACAACGAGCCCCACGCTATGCAGAAGACGGCAGAGAGGGAGAAAGCATTGAAATTAATTTAGAATTAAAATTAATTGCTGATGTAGGTATAGTCGGTTTCCCTAATGCTGGAAAATCTACTTTTATATCAGTAGTATCATCTGCAAAACCAAAAATTGCCGATTATCCTTTTACTACATTGACACCAAATTTAGGCGTTGTAAAAGACGGAAAAGGTAGTAGTTTCGTAATTGCTGATATGCCTGGTTTAATTGAAGATGCCCATAAAGGCGTTGGCTTAGGACATCAATTTTTACGCCATATTGAAAGAACCTCTTTGCTACTCCATTTTATAGATTCTTCATCAACAGAATCTATGATTGATAGATATAACGCCATCAGAAAAGAACTTTCTTTATTTGGTGATAACGTAAACTCTATAGACGAAATAGTCGTTGCTACAAAAATAGATGCTTGCATTCAAGAAAATTTAGACGAGTTTGACAAATTTGCAGAAAGCAAAAATTTTAAAGTATATAAAATCTCTTCATCAACTCATACTAACCTTGATGAAGTTATATCTATTTTAAGAGAAAAGTTAGAAGATAGAATGAAAAATGATTAAAATCAGTAAAGTTTTAAAAGATAGCAACAATAATAACTATATTGCAAATTATTGGTATATTAATGAGATATGGAAGAAAGCACTTGGGAAAAATATACAAAAATATACTACCCCTACAAAAATCACGAACGATAACGTATTACACGTTTTAGTATCTGATAATATATGGTTTACAGAACTTTCTTATTTAGTTGATGATACCATATCAAAATTAGCTGAACACGGATTAAAGGTAAAAAATATAAAATACAAATATTTACCTATTTTTAGGGAAGAAAATAAACGTGTTAGAAAGAAAAATGATATTGGCGAGAGAGAATTATTTTATATTGAAAAATGTTCTAAAGTTATAGATAATGATGATGTAAGAAAATCTTTTGAAAAAGCTATGAAATCTTTTTTTGAAAGATACTCTTTTGACGAATTTATTAATGGAATAAAATAATAGGAAAAAATATGATACTTGAAATAAAAACATTTCCCGATGAAATATTAAGAAAAAAAGCTAAACCAGTAGAAGCATTTGATGAAGAACTACATACTCTTTTAGATAATATGAAAGATACAATGTATGACGCAAAGGGCTACGGTCTTGCTGCTCCTCAAGTTGGCAAAAGTTTAAGGATATTAGTGTTAGATGATACTGCTGGTAGCGATAAATCACGTTTTCAAGAAGTAATCAACCCAGAAATTATAGAAAAATCTGGCGAAATTATTGAAGAAGAAGGTTGCCTTTCTATACCAGGAGAATACGCCTACGTTAAAAGATATATGAATGTTACAGTTAAATGTGTAGATAGGTTCGGTAAAGAAAAAATCATTAAAGGCGAAAGTAGGCTTGCAAGAATTTTACAACACGAAATAGACCATCTTGAAGGTGGTTTATTTATAGATAGATTATCATCTATAAAACGTGAAACTATCAAAAAACATATTAAGAAAAGAATACAAACTGGAGATTATACAGTTACTGGTGAATAATTTTTTATCACCCTAAATTTTGCTTGAAAAATATTATCAAAAGGATATTATTAAGATAATAAAAGTATCAATTTAAATTTAATGGTGATTTTATGAAATGTCCAGTATGTGTTGATATTGATTTAGTAATGTCAGAAAGAAGTGGCGTAGAAATTGACTACTGCCCTAAATGTCGTGGTGTATGGCTTGATAGAGGTGAGCTTGATAAAATCATAGAAAAATCTTCTCACGGTCAAAGCCAAGGTCATGGTCATGGTGCCTACCATGAAGATGAAAAAAGATATTATAGTCGTTACGAAGGACACACTAATTACGACAAATATCACGGAAAACGCAAAAAGAAAAGTTTTTTAGGCGATTTGTTTGACTTTGATTAATTTTTTATAATTTTCCATATAAAAAATTAACTACAAAAAACTATAATCTAAGATAATCTAATTTAAGACAAGATTTTTTTACAAAACTTACTAAAAAGATGCCCTACTTATTACGTAGGGCATTTTCTATTATAAATAAAAAATTTGAAAATTATTATACTTAAGCAGTTCTTGTATCAACAACTGAAACAAACTGTCCTAATTGACCTTTTTTAACGAACTTAACGAAACCAGGAATAAGAGCAAAAAGAGTGTCATCTTTGCCAATACCAACACCTTCACCTGGTTTAAATTTTGTGCCTCTTTGACGGACAATAATATTGCCAGCTTTAACTTCTTGTCCTCCAAAACGTTTAACGCCAAGTCTTTTAGAATGGCTATCTCTACCGTTACGTGAACTACCACCTGCTTTCTTATGTGCCATTATAAACTCCTATCCGTTGATTTTAACTACTTTAACTTTAGTAAACTGTTGACGATGACCTTGACGTTTACGATAATCTTTTCTGCGTTTCTTTTTGAAAATGTAAACTTTGTCGCCTTTACCGTGAGCTAAAACTTCTACTTCTACAGAAGCACCTTTAACAAAAGGAGAGCCAACAGTAACTTTATCATTATCAGATATAAGTAAAACTTCTTCTAAAGAATATTTAGAATTAATATCTGAATTAATTTTTTCAATATTAAATATATCGCCTTCTTTGACAGTATATTGTTTTCCACCAGTTTTAATTACTGCAAACATCTTATAAAGTCCTCCGACTTAGAAATCATTTAAGGATAAGTAATCTATTATGTTTTTTAAATATAGTCAAGTAATTTTTTATATCTTTTTAATTATTTTATAATTTTAATGGATTGCCACGATGATTAAAATCGTCTCGCTAGTGGCTTCTAAAGGGTTAATGACGTAAAAAGCAGTCATTACGA
>JAZSQT010000037.1:0-8850 GCA_045538075.1 Mucispirillaceae bacterium | reverse complement strand
CTTAAAAATATAAAAAATAATGATTAAATTAATCTTTTAAATAAATTTCTTTAATTACATTTTTTTGAATTAATCTATTTTCTACTTGCAAAAAAAGACAATTAATGTATTAATTTTAATTATAGATATTCAAAATTAAGGAGGATAAAAATGTCTATATCAGAATCAATTAAAACTGCAGATTTCAAAGCAGAAAAACATGTTCCAGTTATTGAAATTATTAAAAAAGACGGTGATTATACAGTTGCAGGAGTTAAAGTAGGAAAAGAAGTAGCTCACCCAAATACTACAGAACATTATATTGCTTGGATTGACCTTTATTATAAAGCAGATGATGAAAATTTCGTCCAACATCTTGGTAGAGCAGAATTTAAAGCTCATGGCGAATCTGCTACTGGTGCAAATCAAGGTAGCCTTTTTACTGAGCCAACTGCATCTTTCAGATTTAAAGCATTAAAACCTGGTAAACTTACTGCCGTTAGCTATTGCAATATTCATGGTCTTTGGGAATCAGAATTATCAATTTAACATATCATTTATAAAGATAAGGTGTAAATTTATTTACACTTTATCTTTTATTTAAATATCACTTAAAAATACAATAATAATATAAGGATATTCAACAATTACGTCGTATATTATTTATTACGCTATTTTTCCTTTATCAACTAAATCTTTTAAAATATTTTCTTGCAATTCAAACATTTCTTTTTCGTCTTCAATACTTGTTTCATGGTCGTAGCCTAACAAATGCAATAATCCATGAATAAACAAAAATGCAACTTCTCTTTCAAGGGCAATTTCTCTTTCTTCTGCTTGTTTTTTTGCAGTGTCAATTGATATTGCAATATCTCCAAGCATTAACTTATCTTCCATAGGAAAAGAAAGCACATCTGTTGGTTTGTCTTTATTACGATATTGATTATTCAATTCTTTTATTATTTCATCACTTGTTAATAATAGCGATACTTCTACTTTACAATTATAACCAACTTTACTAAACACTTCTTTAGATAACATTTCAAAAAAATCTATAGAAAAATTACTTTCAACCTCATCTATCATCAAAATCATCTATATATCACCTTTCATTGCTCTATCATAGGCTTGAACTATTTTTGATACTAACGGGTGCCTAACAACATCTCTTTCGGAAAATTTAATAAATTTAATATCATTTATATCTTTTAAAACATTTATAGCAGTAATTAAACCTGATTTTTTTTCACTTGGCAAATCAACTTGTGTAATGTCTCCAGTTATAACAGCCTTTGAATTAAAACCTAAGCGAGTAAGAAACATTTTCATTTGTTCTTCTGTCGTATTTTGTGCCTCATCTAATATAACAAATGAATCGTTTAGTGTCCTACCACGCATAAAAGCAAGAGGAGCAACTTCTATAATACCTTTTTCTATTAATTTACCAACGTAATCAATATCCATCATAGAATAAAGGGCATCGTATAATGGACGCAAATATGGGTTAATTTTGTCTGCAATATCTCCAGGAAGAAATCCTAACTTTTCGCCAGCTTCAACAGCTGGACGAGCTAATATTATCCTATCAATTTTCTTATTTAAAAATTGATTTACTGCCATTGCCATAGCAAGATACGTTTTGCCAGTTCCAGCTGGACCAATACCAAAAACCATATCTGATTTTTTCATTGCCTCAACGTAAGACTTTTGAGCTGGCGACTTTGCTACGACATTTTTAACCCTACCACCAACTTTTATATTTTCTGATAATACTTCAGAAATTTTTGCTCCCTCGTTTTTTGTAACCATCTTAATTGCACAAGCTACATCTTGGCTTGATATATCTCTTTCTCTTGCTATATTAGATAAATGCTCTATTAACCTTAAAGTTTCAAGGGCACTTTCTTCATCATTTGCAGTAACTGTAACTTGTTCTCCAAAAACCGATATTTTTACATTTAGTTCTTGAGCTATCATTTTCAAATTTGAATCTTGCCTACCCAATAATATTGGCAAAATAGCAACTGGCACGAGAGTTTCTTTAATTATTTCCATTAAAATTAATCCTCTTTAGGTAAATTTGATATATAACCTAACACAAATCCTTCTTCATCACCTTTATCTTTTACTAATCCATCAAGACGTGCATTTTTCAATTTTTCTAATACTTCTTTAAATTGTGGACCTCTTTTAAGCCCTAATAATTTCAAATCATCACCATTTAATAAAGGTTCAACTTTACTGTAATCTGTAAGAAAATTTTTTATAATAAATTGTTTTTCTTCACCAACTATTGAGGCAACAACAAGCAATACTTCTGGTGAAGCAACACTACATATTTTTACAATTTTAGATGGTTTTAAATCTTTTTCTTTTTTTATTTCATTTAAAATATTATAGACGCTACCGTAATCTTTTAGGAGCATATCCATAAGTTTTTCTGATTGGTTAAATCTATTTAACATATCTTTATAATCATTAAAATTTAAAGAGTAAAAAAACAGTATAAATCTACTTCTCCATAAATCAATATCGTTTTTAATTTGAAATCTATACCAACTAACTAATTGTTCTAATCTAACAAATTTTTCTTTAGTAAATTCATCTATTTGAAATTTATCACAGAAAAAACGCAATAAATTATATTTTTTCATAAGTTCAAAGGCTTTCATATATTTTTGTTCATCTAAAATATACTTTAATTCCAAAAATAATCTTTGCCCCACTATTTGACCAAACAAATTAAGGCTTTCTGCATGTTTAATTAACCTTTCTGTATGGCTACCTATACTAAAATCAAATCTAACAGCAAAGCGAATTGCCCTAAATGCTCTTGATGGATCATCTACAAAACTTAATGAATGTAATGCCCTTATTTTTTTCTCATTAATATCTTTTTGCCCAGAAAAAAAGTCTAACAATAATCCATAATTTTTGCCATCAAGACGAATTGCCATTGCATTAATAGTAAAATCTCTTCTATATAAGTCGTTTCTAATTGATGCTTCTTCAACTTCTGGTGCTGCTGCTGGTGTCATATAATATTCTGTTCTTGCTGTTGCAAAGTCAATTTTAAATCCATCTGGTAAAACAACTACTGCCGTCTTAAATTTTTCGTGAATACTTGCTTTGCCTCCTTTTACTTCTGCATAACGGCAAGCAAACTTTCTTGCATCACCCTCTATCACAATATCTATATCAAAATTTTCATTTTTCATCAATAAATCACGAACAAATCCACCAACAACAAATGCTTGCATATTTTCTGTTTCTGCTAATTTACCTATATCATCTAATATTGATACAATTTTTTTAGGTAAAGATTCAAGTAAACGCCCTTTTAAATTCCGTTTCCTTGATATACCTAAGAAATTTCTACCTTTAATTGCTTCTTCATTTTGCAAAATATATTCTTCATGCATTAATCTTAAAAGATCTGTTCTTGTTATAACACCAACTAATTTATTATTATCTTCTACAGGCAATAATTTTTGACCTTTACAAATCATTATTTCTTCAGCTAAATAAAATGGTGTTTCAGGAGAAACAATATCAAATTCTACCTGCATTATATCGTTTATTGGTTCATTGTTTAAGTTATGTTTAATGCCATCAATAATATCTCTTCTTGATATAATACCAATCGTTTTATCGTCTTTAACTACTGGCATATTATTAAGATTATACTTCATTGTAATAGCCATAGCTTTTTTAAAAGTCGTATTACTTTTTACGTATTTTACTGGACTATTCATTAGTTCCGATACTGTTTTTACCGGTCTTATACTTTCTCTAATAGTATATTTTAACTTCTCTATAGCTTCTGGTAAAAATAAATCTTTTATTATTGCAGAAGCAGCTCCAATATGACCACCACCACCAAATTGGGCAGCTATTAAAGATACATCAACTTTTGGTGTTTTACTTCTACAAACAAGAATTATCCTACCACCAGTAGAAATTAGACTAAAAAAACACTCTAATCCCTCCATAACCATTAGACGTTGAACTATGTATGATACTTCATCAACGTATTCATCACTTGTTGCATAAGATAATGCAACATTTACTCCTGATATAGTTATTATTGATAAATTTAATAATAATTCATTAAGAATAAAAACTTGACTTCTATTTAAATCACGTTTCACAAAATCACTAATTATTGAAGTTTTCATTCCTTTTTTTAGTAGCCAACCGACTACTTCTATATCTTCATATTTCGTGCTTTCAAAAGTTAATAATCCAGTATCCTCATATACCCCTAATCCAAAAAATGTAGCCTCTAAAGGCATTATGTCTATATTATTTTCTATAATTTTCTTTACGACTATACTAGTTGATGACCCATAATTTAATGAAATATAAGTAGCATTTTCTATATCTTTTTTATAATCTGGGTGATGATCATAAATAATAATTTCTTTTGATTTATCTAATAGTTGTGATAATTTGCCTAATCGTTTTTTCTGTTTACAATCTGTAATAACAAGCAAATCAATAGATAATATATTATCAATATCTTTTTCAGAATATCTTTTTATAGGTATATTACTAAAGGACGATTTTATAAAATCGTAAACATTAGGCTCACTATTTGTAATCATAGCAATATGCTCACAGTTATGCAATTTTAATGCACCGTATGCACTAGCTAAAGCATCAAAATCAGGTTGAATATGAGTAATAACAACTCTCATTTTCTACTATACCTCGGATGATGATTAAGAATAACATTTCTTTTTTGATCATCTGTAACATGAGTATAAATTTCTGTAGTAGTTATATTTGTATGCCCTAAAAAAATTTGGATAGTTCTTAAATCTGCCCCACCAGATAATAAATGAGTAGCAAAACTATGTCTCAATGTATGAGGTGAAACGTGCTTCTTTATACCTGATTTTAAACATATTTCTTTAACCCATTGCCATACGTATTGCCTTGTTAAAAAACTACCATTTTTATTTGGAAATAACCACCCCTCATCTCTATCTTTAATAAAGTAATTATGACGGATAGGCAAATAATCTTCTATCTTAACGAGTAGAGAATCATAAATTGGCACTATTCTTTCTTTTGAACCCTTACCAATTACTTTTATAAATCCTCTTTTATAGTCAATATCTGTCGTTTTTACTGCAATTAATTCACTAACACGCATGCCTGAAGCATACATTGTTTCTAACATTAAAGTATCTCTCATTCCTTTTGCAGAAGAAAGGTCAGAATATTCTAAAATTTTTTCAACTTCTTCAAAACTTAAAAATTCAGGTAATTTATCCCATTTTTTTGGTTTTGATACAAATTCAACTGGATTAACTTTAATTTCTTTTTCTATTAATAAATAATCGTAAAAACAAGACAATCCAGATAATCTACGTAAAATTGTTTCAAGAGATAACCCAGTTCTACGCATAAATGCCATATATGAAATAATTTCTTCTGGTTTTATATTAATAATATTTTTTTTGTAATACTGGGCAAATTTTTCAACATCTAATAAGTATGCTTCAACAGAATTATCAGCCATACCTAATTCAAGACGCAAATATTGTTTAAAATTTTTAAAAACTTGAAGTTGGCTAATTTCTTCTGACACTATAAAAAACTCCATTTATTATTCTTAAACATATTATAACAAATGGAAAATTGACTGGCAAGCAGTATAAATATACACTCAATAATAGATAATAACCATTACTTATAGAATTTAATAAATATTTATGATATAAAAGCTAAATTTTTTATATATCAATAATTAATACGCATATAATCAAGGATATTAATGGACAGCAATACTTTAAAAGGCATATTATTAACTATGGCTGGAGCGATTTGTTGGGGGTTTTCTGGAACTTGTGGAGAATATTTATTTTCACAAAAAAATTTAGACTCTTCTTGGCTTACTGTAGTCAGAATGATAGTAGCTGGAATTTTACTAATACTATTTGGATTTAATAGATATGCTTATCAATTTATTGGCATTCTTAAAGACAAAAAAGATAGATTAATTTTAATAATCTTTGCTATTTGTGGATTAATGACGTGTCAATATACGTATCTTGCTGCAGTTGAAGCAACTAATGCAGGCACTGCAACTGTTTTACAATATTTAGAACCAATTCTTGTAATGATTTTTATGTGTATTTGGATTAAAAAATTTCCTACTAAAAAAGAATTAATTACAGTTATTTTTGCTGTATTTGGCGTATTTTTAATAGCTACTCATGGAAAAATTGGCTCCCTTGCAATATCTTTAAATGGTCTATTTTGGGGAATTAGCGCAGCTATTACGGCAGCAATTTGTTCAATCTTACCAATTAAAATTATCCAAAAATGGGGTAGCACAGTTGTAACTGGTTATTCTATGCTTATTGGTGGGATTTTTCTTTTTTTTATTAGTGGATTTTGGTTAGTGCCTGTAAATTTAGATATCCAATCTATTATTGGCATTAGTTTTATTTCTATTTTTGGAACAGCTTTAGCATTTACTTTGTTTTTAAAAGGGTTAAGTTATATTGGAGCAGTAAAAGGAACTATTATAGCATCTATTGAACCAGTATCTGCAGCAATATTTTCTTATTTACTACTTGGCACAAAATTTACTTATATGGATATTATTGGATTTATATTTATACTATCAGCTGTTCCTATTTTAGCCTATGCAAAAAAATAGTTCTAAAAAAACTACTATTGCAAAAATATACAATTATGGTATATTTTTAGTTTAAAAAAAATATACTTATTTTTAGGAGGGGACTTTGAGCGAATCTAAATTATCTAAAGAAGCTCTTGATTATCATAATTTTCCAGTTGCAGGTAAAATCGCAGTAATACCTACAAAACCATGTAAAACACAACACGATTTATCTTTAGCTTATTCTCCTGGTGTTGCTGTTCCATGTCTAAAAATTCAAGAAGATAATGAAAATGCATATAAATATACATCTAAAGGCAATCTAGTTGCTGTTTTATCAAATGGAACTGCAGTTTTAGGTTTAGGCAATATAGGTGCCATAGCTGGTAAACCTGTTATGGAAGGTAAAGGTATTTTATTTAAAACTTTTGCAGATATTGATGTATTTGATATTGAAGTAAACACTAAAGATAGTGATGAATTAATTAAAACTTGCCAATTATTAGAGCCAACTTTTGGTGGGATTAATCTTGAAGATATTAAAGCTCCAGAATGTTTTTACATTGAAGAAGAGTTAAAAAAGACTATGAATATTCCAGTATTCCATGATGACCAGCATGGAACTGCTATTGTTGCTGGAGCAGCTCTTTTAAATGGTCTTTCAATTGTCAATAAAGATATTGATAAAATAAAAGTAGTTATTAATGGTGCTGGTGCATCTGGCCTTGCTATTGCTGCACTATTTATTAGCTTAGGTGTAAAAAAAGAGAATTTAACAGTTTGCGATACTAAAGGTATTATATACAAAGGGCGAACTGAAGGTATGAATAAATATAAAGAAAATTTTGCTATTGATACCGATAAACGTAAATTAGAAGAAGCTGTCAATGGTTGTGATGTTCTTTTTGGACTTTCTACTAAAGGTGCTTTTACTGCAGATATGATAAAAAGCATGGCAAAAGATCCTATAATCATGGCGATGGCTAATCCTGACCCAGAAATCACTCCAGAAGAAGTTAAAAAAATCCGTAGTGATGCTATTATGGCTACTGGTAGAAGTGATTATCCTAACCAAGTTAATAATGTGTTATGTTTCCCATTTATTTTTAGAGGAGCATTAGACGTTAGAGCTACTGCTATTAATGAAGAAATGAAAAAGGCTGCAGCTTATGCTATTGCAGATCTTGCAAAACAATACGTTCCAAAATCAGTTTGTCAAGCCTATGGAGTAGAAAAATTAGAATTTGGTAAAGATTATATTATTCCAAAACCTTTTGACCCAAGAGTATATACAAAAGTTAGTATTGCTGTTGCAAAAGCAGCAATGGAATCTGGAGTTGCTACTAAAAATATTGAAGATTTTGCTGAATACAAAGTTAGCCTTGAAGAAAAAATGTATCCAACAAAATATTTCTGTAACACTATTAATAAAAACATCAAAAACCGTAAACTAAAAATAGGTTTTACTAATGGTTGCAACCCTACTGTAATGACTGCAGCTTATGAATTTATGAATAACAATTCTGGGATACCAGTATTAATTGGCAATAAAGAAAAAATTATAGAAACTGCTAAATATACTTCTATAGATATTTCTAACATAGAAATTATTGATACATCAGCAGATAATAATTTAAATTTAGATACAAATAAAAATTTTGCAAAAAATTTATTTAATGCTAAAAAAATTGATGGCTTAGTTGTAATTTCTAATAAAGATTTTAATATAGTTGCAACACAATTATTAGAAGATTTAAATGGCAATACTGATAATAACCAATTAACTACAAGTTTACTACTTGCTAATAAAAATAAAAAAATTATTATTAGTGGCACTATTAATGGATTTGAAGCAAGTAACAACAACATAGATAATTATATCAATAATAATATCTCATTATCTAAATCTCTTAATATTAAGTCAAAAACTTCAATAATAAGCGACTACAGCAAAGATATTATATCTAAAAATAATAATATAACACTTGCAGATTCCATTAATGATGATAGTGATATATTTATTTTCTCTTCTAACACTACAGCAAATGCGACAGTATCATCATTAATAAATTACGGTGGATTCAATAAAGCAACTTTAATTACTAATGGCTTTAATTTACCAGTCCAAATTGCATCTATTGATGATGATATAGACTCAATAATTACAGTTGCTACTTACACTTCGTTAATTGCGAATAATTAGTAAAATATATTTAAGCACCTTATAATTTTAT